>RFIQ01000489.1 GCA_003695565.1 Planctomycetota bacterium
CTTTCCAAGTGACCTGGATCAGCGTCTCGATGGGCATCATCGTAGAGAACTCGGCCGCCGGTGCCCGGCGGGTGACCCGAAGCATCGAAGGGGGAAAGGTCGTCCAATTGACGGCTCCGTACAAAGGCGGCTGGGTTGCAGCGATCGTGAAGAGGTAGTTCCCACCGTCTCCGGTAGTGGGGCGCGCATGAGGGAAAAAGATCGTTTGCGCCGGGATGCGACGGAGACGTTCGTGGCGCAATCACGGCGGCAGGGCCCCGCGTCGATCGCGGATCGACTGCCCTGCGCAGTGCTCGGAATCAAGCATGAGCTCCGGCCATTTGTTTCCGAGGGCGGGTCTCTGGCGCAACGTTTTTCGTTACCACCAGGTTGGTTAACGTCAAGATCGAGACTTCGGGATAGCACCGGAACCGCAGGGGGTGGATGCCGGCTACGCCTCGAGATACATGCATCAACGTGGGAGGGCGGAAAAACACGCCGGATGCATACTTGCTGCCGTACCAGCTCGGCGCCACCAGCGGCCCGATGCCTGGCAACCGAATCTGCCCTCCGTGCGTATGTCCAGCCAGCATCAGGTCACAGTGATGACGTCGCGCCCAGCGCCATTGGTCGGGAGAATGGCTGACTGCGATACGCAGCTCTGCCGGTCCGGGCGGGCGACTCTCGTACGCTTGATTCTCCACGGCGCCGCGTTGGAACCAAGGAGCTTCCGTCCCCACCAATTCGATCGCCAACTGCCCCCGGTGCAAGCGGGTGCCAAAAGTGTCTCGACCCAGGTCGATCCATCCCAGGTTCCTCATCGCGGCAAGCAAAGGTGCGATGTCGGGCAGTCGTCGGTCGTGATTGCCCAGAACGAAGGCACAACCCAGCGGGGCGTGCAGCTCCCCCAACAGCGGCTCGATCCACGGCAAGCACTGCGGATAATCGATGATGTCGCCCGTTAAGACGATCAAATCGGGGGCTGCCGTCTGGAGTTCTGCGAAGACTCGCTGATAGTGGGCAGGTGAAAGCTGACCGGTAAAGTGCAGGTCGGAAAGATGTCCGATCTTGAGCCCTTCGGCATCGGGAACATGCCGCGGGATCCGCAGTTGCTTGTTGGTGACTTCGACCCAACCGATTTGATTCCCCGGGATACGGGCCAGCCAACGCGCATCGACCGAGGCGAACGAACCACCGGAGATTTGGCGGTGAACGTGGACGCGGCGCTTGCCGGTACGCCGCAGGTGCGGTGGGGGGATCAACCACCAACGAGATTCCAACCACGCGGCTCCCAGGACAGCAAAGCTGGCCAGGTACCACGGGGCGTATAGGTCAAACAACCGTGTCGATGATGGCCACCATCGGTCCGTTGGCAACCATTGCCACAACTGAGGTCCGTCGGTCCACAGTATGAGCGCCGGCAGTAAGAAGCAGAGCGAGATGAACAGTTTTTCCAGCCGCTTGATCAGGTGGCGGGAGAGACCGGTTGCGTTGACTCGGTTGACGCAGAACAACCAGAATCCGCAATTGCCGATCCATGCGGCGGCCAGTACCAGACAGGGCTGAAGGTGCGGCATCCGTGCCTATACCGTTTGGGCTTGGTGTTGGTCGATGACGAACTCGACGACGCTCAAGAGCCGAGCGAGTTTGAATGGCTTGTATAAGAGTGCCTTGGGGTGCAGGCCGTCCTCCCTGGCCTTGACGATGGAGTGACCGGGATCCCATCCGAAACCTGTCATTAAAGCAATGGGGACCGGATCCGTGATTTGTTTGAGCCGCAGCATCAATTGGTAGCCGCTGTAATCGGGCAACTTGATCGACGCGATCACCACGTCATACGCTGCATCCAGGCGGCTGTTGCGATACATCTTGACGGCCTCTTCGCCGCTATGTGCCGATTCGACCGTGCAGCCAAACTTCTCGAGCATCGTGTGTGCATCATTGAGAATCTGCAAATCCGGATCGACCACCAGGATTCTGCGACCCCGCAGTTTCTCGTGTAACTGTTGAGAGCAACCTGCCGGCAGGGCTTCGGTGGGCGCCATGCTTTGGCCGATCTTTTGGATCACCTGCCGCACATCGCGGGCGTTCTTTAGGATACGCTGCAGGCGCTCGACCGCCTCGGGGTCCTGACCAATGTATTTCTCGATGACATTGACTGCATCGTTGAGAATCTGATTGATGGGCAATGCCACCGCGCTGTGAATCGCCTCGCAGCTCTGGTAAGCCGCGTCGGTTTTTTGAGCAACCAGCAACTCCAGGGTGTTCAGAGCATAGGCCACATCCCGCGAAAAGATCTCCAGAAACTGCATGTCGGCGACGTTGAAAGCCCCGACTTTGTTGCTCTCAACGTTGATCGTTCCGATCACCTGGTCATGCAGGATCAACGGAACCGTCAACGAACTGGCTGCACCCTCGAAGGCCTGCAGGTACAACGGATCCTGGCTGGCGTCCTCGCATAGGTAACTCTTCCCGGTGGCGGCCACATAGCCGGTGACACCATTGCCCTGGGGGCGGGCGTAGAGTTTGCGGTCGGCCGCTTCCTGATTGATGCCGACGCTCAATAGAGGCATCAATGTGCCGGTTTTCTTTTCCAACAGCCGAATCTCGATGACGTCCACGTCCAACAAGTCGGCTGTGTAATGCCGGATGTTGTCCTTGAGGAGATCGATCCGCGCCTTGATATCCATGGCGAAGATTTCGTCCGGTTTCAAATCCGCCAATTGACGCCCCGCCTGGTGGATCGCCGCCAGTTTTTGCTGCTGCAATACTTCGCGCGTCACGTCGGACACGGTTGCTACCAAAGCGGCTCGCTCGGTACCAACGTCTTTGAGGGGAGCGACATGCACGTGGAAGTACCGATTCTCGCTGGTGACGATGGTGCTGGTGCTGCTGCGACCGGTAACCAAGGCCGTATGAAAGGGGCAGAAATCGGGACCAAGAATCTCCGAGTCGCCCAGGCAGGCATAGAAGTTCAAGCCGATCGGGTCGGCGGCCTGCGCCCATTCATGCATCCTCCGGTTGCACCAGGTTACTTGCATGCTGGCGTCGACCAAGGCGACCCCTTCGGGCATTCCGTCCAAAATGTGTTCACTTTGCAGCAATCGCACGACGAAACCGTCCCGCCCTTCGGTTCCTTCGTGGCAATCGGCGGCATTGAAGTACACCGCATCGTAGCGTTTGGCGGCCAATTGATGTACCGCCTCAAAGGCGCTCTCGGCGACGTCGATTGCGCAACCATCGACGACCGCCGGCGCGCTCGCCGAACCGGACTCGCCACTCGCGTCCACCCACAGAATTCGCCGCGTTTCAGACAAGGAAATAGCTCCTGATTGAAGGCCTCTCGGCACCCCTCGACGGGCTGTGGCCACCCGCGCCGGGAAACCTTGTTTCCCTCGTCGCAGGGGCACTCCCGGCGGGCTCACCTGCACTGCCCGATGTCCGGCCCTTCTCTTCACGCCTGCCACCGCACGGAACCCCGCTGGTGGAGTTCCTATGTGCGCACCACCACAGTGCGGATGTTTGCCTGAACACCCAATAAAAGTATACGCCTGGATCGGGAAAGGAACAATGGAGACCGATGCTCTGCCAACGCCAAGGGAGGAAGACACGATTTCCGGACCAGCCAGGTAGTTCCTCGAACCGCTCCAGGCTGATGAACCGGATTCCGGGAGCAGGTTTTGGGGCGCGTCGCAACGCGAGCGAGGATGCTGGTGGCTAGCTGGATTTACCGTTTTCCGCGGTTCCAACGACCGTGTGGGAGCTGGGATGAGGGGCAAGTCGGGAGAAATGGGGGCTGTCGGTCGCCCTGGAAAAATATTCCGGATACGCTGGCTTTAATGCGCCCATATGCTAGAC
>RFIQ01000490.1 GCA_003695565.1 Planctomycetota bacterium
ACCTCGAACACCAACGCGTGGAAAGTTTCTTGATCAGCAGGAGTCGGCAATCGGTGACCGTTGCCGGAGAACGGTTTGTATTCGACGCGGGCGAACCGATACTCACCGAGTATTCGCACAAGTACACCATCGATGGGTTCGCCGATCTAGCGTCACCTGCCGGTTGGGCCATCCACAAGGTGTGGACCGACCGGCAAGGGTTGTTCGCTGTCGTGCACATGGTTGTCGAATCCGAACCCCCGTTGCAGGCATCCGAGCCGGATCGATGATCCTCAATGACGTTTGGAAATCATTTGGTCAGCGGCAGGTCGTGCAGGCGATCGACCTGCACCTGCAACGAGGAAAAACCTACGCTCTGATCGGCCCCAGCGGTTGTGGCAAGACGACGCTGCTCAAGCTGATGATCGGGCTCACGTGGCCGGACCGCGGGACCATTTCGCTCGATGGCATGACGCTCAATCGCGAAAACGTGCGGCAGTGGCGGATGCGATTTGGATACGTCATCCAGCAGGGCGGGCTCTTCCCGCACCTGACCGCATGGAAAAACGTCACCTTGATGGCAGAGGTCCTCAAGCGACCGCCAGACAAGATTCGCCAGCGCGTGGCCGAACTCGCCCAGTTGGCGGACATGAACGAGGAAACGTTGACGCGTTATCCAATCCAACTGTCCGGCGGCCAACGGCAGCGGGTCAGTCTCATGCGCGCCCTGATGCTCGACCCCGAATTCCTCCTGTTCGACGAACCTCTTTCCGCCTTGGATCCCATGATTCGCGCTGAATTGCGTCAGCAGCTTAAACACATGTTTGCGACCCTCCACAAGACGGTCGTGTGGGTAACGCACGACCTGTACGAAGCCCGGTACTTCGCCGACGAGATCATTTTGATCCATGGCGGGCGGGTGGAACAACGAGGATCGCCGGAAGAGTTGATCCGCAACCCTGCCACTCCCTTCGCGCAGGAGTTTGTTTCGGCGCAGCTCTCTCTGGTGGAGAAAGCGTGATGGCCCGTTGGTGGATTCTCCTGGCGATCCTGTTGGCACTGGCCCTCATCCCCGTAGAACGCCCGTTCCGCGGCGTGCAAATCGGCTCCAAGAAGTTCACGGAGAACGTCATCCTGGGTGAGATGATGACGCAACTGGTTCGCAGCACCGGAGTCCCCGCCCGGCACCAAGCCCAGATGGGCGGTTCCAGCCTGCTGTTCCAAGCCCTCCAGACGGGAACCATCGATGCCTACCCCGACTACACGGGTACCGTCCGCCTCGAACTCCTGTCGCGCCACAACCTGGCGGACGACCAGGCCGTGCGCGACCATCTGGCGAACATGGGAATCGTGATGAGCCGCCCTCTCGGATTCCATAACGGGTACGCGCTGGGCATGCTCGAACAACGAGCTCGGGTGCTGGGAATCGAAACGATTTCCGACCTGCTCGCTCACCCGGATTTGCGGCTGGGACTTACAAACGAGTTCGTCAGCCGCAGTGACGGATGGCCGCGTCTCAAGCAACATTACGGCCTGCCGCACGAGGTGATCGCCCTCGACCACGATATCGCCTACCGCCAGTTGGAAATGGGGCTGATCGATGTCATGGACGTTTACACGACCGATGCCAAAATCGCTGCGTTGGGCTTGAGGATACTGCAGGACGATCGCAACTACTTCCCGCGATATGAGGCGGTAATGCTCATCCGCAGCGATTTGCAACGACGCTATCCGGCAGCCTACCGCAGTTTGCTGCGGCTCGAAGGACGGATCGACCAGCGGCAGATGATCGCACTCAACGCCCAGGCCGAGGACAGCTCCTTGCCCGAGGCCATCATCGCAGCGCAATTCCTTGAAAAGTCGTTGGGCATCCCGATGCAAGTCTCTCAACCTTCCAGATGGCAGCGGCTGGGCAAATACACCGTCGAGCATCTCCAGTTGGTCCGCCTGTCGTTGATCCCCGCCATCCTGGTCGGCATCCCCCTGGGTATCTTGGCGTTTTACCGCCGCAGAATCGGTGCGACCATTCTGGCCGCCGTCGGCATTATTCAGACCATTCCCGCGCTGGCCCTGCTGGTCCTGCTGCTGCCCGTGATGGCCGCCGCCGGCGTCACGTCGAACACCCTCACCGCCGTAGTGGCCCTGTTCCTCTACAGCCTGCTGCCCATCGTACGCGGCACCTATACGGGGTTGGCCGATATCGACCCAGAGTATTCCGAGACGGCCGAAGCGCTGGGGATGCCTCCTCGCACCAAACTACTGCGCATCGAATTGCCGCTGGCATCGCGCAGCATGATGGCGGGCATCAAGACGGCGGCCGTCATGAACATCGGTTTCGCCACGCTGGGCGCATTGATCGGTGCCGGCGGCTACGGCGTGCCAGTGCTCACCGGCATCCGGAGATTCGATACCGCAGAGATTTTGCTCGGCGCGGTACCCGCGGCGTTGCTGGCCTTGGCCTGCCAGTTAGGATTCGACGCTCTGGAGCGCGCGGTCGTTCCGCGCGGGTTGCGATTGAAACCATCCTCGTAACAATCAAGAAACTCCGACAAAGCGCCGAAAACGCCACCACTGCAAAGAATCCCGACTTCCCCAATACAAACAGGTACACCCGCGGAACCTCGACACCCTACCATGACAACGATCGATCACCAAACGTCATTGGACGCGACCTCTGGACAGCTCAAGCGGTATCGTCAGGTGCGCGATTTCTCGGAACGGATCCGCCAACCCTTGTCGCCCGAGGACTGCATGGTCCAATCGATGCCAGACGTCAGCCCCACGCGCTGGCACCTGGCTCATACCACCTGGTTCTTCGAACAATTCGTCTTGAGCCGGGATCCCGAGTATCGGGTGTTCGACCAGGCGTACGGATTCTTGTTCAATTCCTATTACAACACCGTCGGCAAACAGTTTCCCCGTCCCCAGCGTGGCCTGATCTCGCGCCCCGGCCTGGCCGACATTCTGAACTACCGCCGGCACGTCGATACGGCCATCGAGCAACGATTGCAAAGCCAGGAGATTCCGGCGGAACTGTTGCCGATCATCGAAATCGGCTTGCAGCACGAACAGCAGCAC
>RFIQ01000491.1 GCA_003695565.1 Planctomycetota bacterium
ATCTGCTCTGCGAGATACTGCGTTTTCCAAGCGCAGTGCAAAGCGGTTTCCCGCAAGCCTTGCGGACCCAGCAACGACAGGTAAATCGTGGCGCGCAGAGCCAACAACCCCTGATTCGTGCAAATGTTGCTGGTTGCCTTCTCGCGACGAATGTGTTGTTCTCGCGTCTGCAGGGTCAACACCCAGCAGCGCTGTCCCTGGCTGTCGACGGTTTGACCCGCGATCCTGCCGGGCACCCGCCGCAAGAAGGTGTTCCGACAAGCCAGAATTCCCAGATAAGGCCCACCGAATTGCAAAGGATTGCCCAACGGCTGCCCCTCGGCAACCACCACATCGGCGCCCCAATCGGCAGGGCGCTGCAAGATCCCCAAGCTGATCAGGTCGACCACGGCCACCACGTGAGCCCCCGCGCGTCGCACCGACTCGGTCAGTTCGTGCATGTCTTCCACCACCCCAAAGAAATTCGGCTGGGCCAGCACGGCACATCCCACCGAATCATCCAGGGCCGCCTCCCAAGCCGCTCGATCGACCCTGCCATCGGGACAGGGAACTGAGCGGACGGAATAATCCATGAACTGGAAATAGGTTTCCAACACCTGCCGGTATTCGGGATGAATATTCTCGGGCACCACAACCACCGACCGCCCTGCACTCGATTGGGCAGCCAGGCACAGCAACACAGCTTCAACCATGGCAGTCGCACCGTCATACAGACTGGCATTGGAGACATCCATGCCCGTCAATTGGCAGATCATCGTTTCATACTCGAACATGGCCTGCAGGTTTCCCTGGCTGACCTCGGGCTGATACGGAGTGTATGAGGTGTAGAATTCGCCGCGCAGGGCCAAATGATCGACCGTAGCGGGGATGAAGTGATCGTACGCGCCTCCGCCGAGAAAACAGACACTGTCCTGCAGTCCCGTGTTGGATCGCGCAATCTCCTGCATCCGCCGCTGCAATTCGATCTCGCTCATTCCCGGCGGGATATTCAATGGCTGCGAGCAGCGGATCGACTCGGGGATGGACTGAAACAAGGCTTCAATGCTGGACTCCCCGATGGCAGCCAGCATGTCGCGAATATCTTCGTCCGTATTGAACAGGTACGCCATCGTAACACGCCTCGGGCTCAGGACTCGGAACACTGCTTGCGATACGCTTCATGATCCAACAGATGGTCCAGGGTGGCATCGTCGGCCAGCTCCACCTTGATTAACCAGCCTTCTCCGTATGGATCCTGCCCCAGTTGGTCCAGATTGTCCACGATGCCCTCATGCACCTCGATCACACGGCCATCGACAGGGCTGTACAGATTGCTGACCGCCTTGACCGACTCGACCTCCCCAAACGCTTCCCCCTGCTGCACCTCCTCACCAACCTTGGGTAAATCCATGTAAACAAGATCAGTGAGCTGCTCCAGGGCAAAATCGGTGATGCCGATCGTGGCAACGCGTTTCCCATCGGACTGTTCGACGGACACCCATTCGTGCGTGGGATTGTATTTCAGTTGTTCGGGATTCACGAAAAAGCTCCTTTGCAAACCAATAGCGAACAAGAGGTGAATAGCATTCGGGAGGGAGGATCGCCGCTGGCCTTCCACCGGCGGCTGAGGCCCAGTTCATGGCGATGGACGCGGGCGGCGATAAAAGGGTAATTCGACGACGCGAGCATCGGATCGGGACCCGCGTATATCGACTTGGACGATCTGATCGGGACGTGCAAGTTCACGGGCCAGGTAAGCCATGGCGATGGGGCGTTGCAGGGTGGGAGAAAAAGTCCCGCTGGTCACTTCACCGACTGTCCGTCCCTCGGTATCGAGAACCTGAGCCCCCTCCCGCGCCGGCCGACGCCCCTCCAGCGTCAATCCCACCCGGACCTGCGGCGTCGGTCGACTGGCCAGCCGCCGCAAAGCGTCCGCACCAATGAACGTACGGTCGCCAGCCAAATCCACGGCAAAGCCCAGATCGGCGGAAAACGGGTCGATCGATTCACTCAGCTCGTGTCCGTACAGGGGCATTCCGGCTTCCAAACGCAACGTGTCGCGGGCCCCCAATCCCGCCGGTTCAATCCCCAAGTCGCGGCCAGCGAGCATCACGTTTTCCCAAACCCGCAATGCATCGTCCGCCTTGACGATCAACTCAAACCCATCCTCACCCGTGTATCCAGTCCGGCTGACGATGCACGCCTTGCCCATTTGCTCGGTCACCAGGCCACGATAATACTTCAATCGCACGACGTGCACGTCGAAGAGCTTGGCTACAATCGCTTCGGCATGCGGCCCTTGAACGCTAATCATCGCCGTCGAATCGGTCGCGTCGTGCATGTGCACATCGGGGTAGTCGGCGGCATGCGGGGTCAGCCATCTGCAGATCTTGGCGTGATTCCCAGCATTAACAACCATCAAGTAGAATTGACGCCCGCTGGGGCTTTCCAGGAAGGATATCAACACGTCGTCCAGAATCCCGCCCTCTTCATTGCAAATCAGCGAATAGCGGAAACGCCCCACCGCTAGATCGGACACCCGCCGCGTCAACAGATGGTCCAGCAGTTGTCCGGCCCGGGGACCTTCAAACCGCAGTCGTCCCATGTGGGAAATGTCGAAAGCTCCCGCGGCTTGTCGCGTTGCCTGATGCTCGGCCACGATCGAGGTATACAGAACAGGCATCTCGTAACCAGCGAAGGCGACCATGCGAGCACCACGGCCAACGTGCCAGCTATGGAGGGGAGTCTTGCGCAGCGCAGGTGCGGATGATGAGTCGGTCATGCGCCCGAATCCTCTGCAGTAATGGTCAGGCCGCCGGTGATGCCAGCGCGAAAGGAATGCGCCGGGAGGAACGCGGACGCGCACGGGTGAGCACGCCACCCGCTCGGCCTCCAACCGGGTGCTATCGTGAGATGCCAAATTGCCAACGATCAAGTTCACCGGCCCCGAAATTCCCCGTCGCCGCTACCGCAAGAATATCGGTAAGCCGGGCCGGGAACCACAGGGAGTGATTTCCAGAGATGCCCCATTGTAGCCATCGACCGCGGTTCGAAAACCGGGTCGGGGGGACGCCCGCTGGAATCCTCATTCGCCCCACACGAACTGGGCGGCCAGCGTGAGCGGCCCCGCGGCGCTCGGTGCCCCCGGAGCGGGTACTCGCCGGCCAGCACACCGTCGACTGCATTCAACGTTGCCCTTGGGCGACAGCATCCAGCTCCGCGCCGCTGATACGCACGCAAAGGATGTACGGTTCCTGGCCGCTCTCCCAATGCCCATAGGTCGTGGTGACGATCGTCCCATCGGGAAGTACCTCGACTCCCGGGTAGGCCGTGTCGTACCCTTTCCGGTTGTCCTTCAATCGCACGAAATACTGGCCCGGCTGATCCGAGATCAGATCTTCCCACGTTCCCACCCAAGCAACCCAATCGCCTTCGAACGGACGCTGGGCGGCTTCGGCGCTGGGCGACCGGCATCGAAAGCTGATAAACAACCGCCCGTCCGGCAGATACTTGCCCGTATGCCGGTCACCGGTCAACCACAAGGGCAACTCCCGCGGTTCGCTCCAGGTAGCCCCCTCGTCCTCGGAAAAGATTATGTGAGAGTGCTTGCGGCGCGCGTTTTCCCGCAACAGCACCGCCATCCGTTTACCATCGGGAGAACGAATGCACCCCGGTTCGCACAGGTGCACATCGCTGGACCGATAGACCGCTTTGGGAAAACTCCAGGTGAGCCCGCCGTCGGTCGATCTGGTCTGGTACAGCGTAAACGTGCCAGTCGCCTTGCCATTGGCGGTGAAGAAGCGACCGTCATCATGAAACATGGCCAGATAGTGCCCGGGCGCCGTCCGCAAGGGTTCGACGAATCCCATCACGACGATGCCCCCCCACTCGCCTACCGGCTGCAGCTCCGACCAGGTTTCGCCGTCGTCTTCGGATACCGCCAAACGCGCCGGATAAAGCCCGGACCACACGATCACTCGACGTTTCCCCCGGCTGTCGACCACGCGATGAATGGTGGGCACCTCCTTGGAAGTCTCCCAAGACGGTGGCGTAGGCAAACGAGGGCTCCAGGTGCGTCCGCCGTCGTGGCTGCGTTTGTAAACAATCGCTCCGCGACCATGCCCTTTGGGGTAAACGCATAAAATCGTTTGACCGTCTTCCAGCAAACAGGTCGTGGGGTGGCCCAGGTACTGCCCCGGCTCGCGATCGACGACGACTTGATATTGGGCAAGTGCATCCAGGTCGACCGGTTGCGGAGCCGGCTGCGCCCAGGCACCGTCCGGCAAAGAGCCTCCGGCCATCCCCGCCAGCAGCGCGATCAGCACCAACCTTCCAGGTCTCAACGACATTCGGTGTCCCATGTTGCTCACGTCATACATAGTGTATCGAATTGCAATTCGGCCAGCGCGCACTCCGCCCAGATACTGAACGGGTCGCCACCTGGGAACAATGCCTCGCCGAGGCATCGTCCCCCGCAGCCGCTTGCCACCCCTGGGCAGGCCTTCCAGGATAGCACAATCGGCAGCCCATTGGGACGCCGCCGGGCGGCTGGCCATCAGTCGGGGGACGGGAGGACTTCCAACGCGCCGACCGATCGTCCCGTGGCCGTTCGATACAAGCGGCCGAGTTGCTGTAAGGCGGCGTGGCCCTCCTGGCCCAGGTCCAGCGTCCAAACATTGACGTACAATTCCACGTGCTGCATCAATACCCGATCGTCGAATTCCTGAGCATACCGCCGCATGGTCGGCAATGCCGCGTCGGGATCGGCCAGGGCGAGCTGCAGCGAGCGGCGCAAGGCGGTCTGCAGCGCCAGGGCCACATCCGTCGGAACGTCGCGACGCACAACGATCCCCCCCAAGGGCAAGGGAGTGTCGGTGGTTTGCTCCCAGCGCTGGCCGAGATCTTCCACACAATGCACCCCCTGTTCGCGCCAGGTGAAACGCCCCTCGTGAATGCAGACGCCGAAATCGGCAGCGCCGCTGCGCAGGCGCGGCATGATCTCCGAAAAAACGACTTGTTCCACCCGCGTGCACTGCGGATAAAACAACCGGAACAGCAGATTGGCCGTCGTATGCTCACCCGGACATAGGATGAGCCGGTCCGCCGTGGATGGCACATCCCCTTCCTTGGCCGACAAGAGCAGGGGACCGACTCCGAATCCCAGCGCCGATCCACTGGGCAAGACCCAAACCCGGTCGGCCATCTCCAGTGCTGCGGCAAAGCTGACTTTGGCAGCATCGAATCGGCCACCCAGCATGCCGGCGTTCAATTGCTCGATGTCCAACAATTCAAACTCCGGCTCCACCCCAGGGATCTCGACCCTACCGGTCAGCAGTCCGTGGAAAGCGAACGTATCGTTGGGGCACGTCGAAATTGCCACCCGTATTTTTTGCATGATGCTGCTCAGGATTTTCGCGGGAGCCCCATTTGGCCGACTGCAGACACGGCGGCGGCGAGGGCAGCGGGGATATCCCAACGACTCTTGTCGCGGTCGCCTGCCCGATTGGAGATACCCCGTACGATGCGCAGGGGCACGCCAGCCATTGCGCAGGCCAGCGCCACGCCGAACCCCTCCATGTCTTCGGCTACCGCCCCCGGACAGACCTGCTCCCGCCACCGAGCCTCCGCTGGGGATGCCGCCGCGCTGCAGGCGGTCACCAGCCATGGCCCTTCCGCCGGCGACTCCAGGGCAGGGGAGGGGGGGGCATGCGGGTCCAGTACCAGTGCATCTCCCATCGGCGCCTGACCGGCGGTGCCCGGCCACTGCTGCCACCCCAATCGTTGGGCCGGTTGAAACGCAGGCCCACTACCGGCGCCAACCCCATAACAGGCAACTGCGCCGAATTCGATCGCGGTCCCTACGGCTGTCCCCTCGGCCAACCCGCCGGCGATCCCTACCAGCAGCGCGCTGGCCGGACGGAACCGGCCGATCAACGCAGCGGTTCGCGCCGCGGCTGCGATGGGCCCAAATCCGCACAACTCCACGTCCACATCGAACTCGGACAACCCGCTCGCAACCACTTCCAATTCGGCGCGGGTGGGGACCAGCACCAATCGGCGCGGCACACGGGCTCGACTCGGGTGGGCATTGGGAGGATGGGCGACTGCGGCCATCTACGGTCGTTCTTCCTGCGGAGCTGACGGTAGATCGATCACTCCCTGGATGGCCACTACTACTCGCTCGGCCAACTTCCGATAACCTTCCGGCGTGAAGTGCACATTGGCTGGCAATTGCAATTGCGGGATTTGTTCCTTCACATAGGTATAGTGGTCGTCGATGGGAATCCCTTCCTCCCGCATGATCTTCTCGGCAATTGCGTTGTACCTGGCCGAATCCCCAACCACACGGCCCTTCGCGCCTGGTGGGACGGGTGTGGTGTTGCGCCAAATCAATTTGGCGCCGGTCTGCTTCAATCGGGCCACGATCTTTCGCAAATTCTGCTCGTACTCCTCGGGCGGCACCTGTTGATGGCTGGTCGGATCCTGCGGATCCGCCAGGTTCTCACCGTTCGGCCCCATATACTTCAGATCGTGCAAACCAAAATTGAAGTGGATGACGTCCCAGGGCTGCTTCGCTAGCCACTGATCGAGTTCCTCCACACCTTTGGTCGTGGGGCCACAATTGGTCGGCGGGCGGTGCACATTTGCTCGGCCCTTCAGCAACTCCCGCACGGGCAAGGTATAGCCGATCGAAATCGAGTCGCCGATCAACAGGATGCGCTGCAAACCGGGCACATCTTCGATCGGCTGCATGGCCGGATTGACGCGCCGCGTCCGATTGTTGGCCGCGTCGGCGGTCGCGGCGCGAGGCTGGGTCGGATTTGACTGCGGGGCAACCTTCTTGGATTCCTGCTCCTCCTGCCCTGGGCGGATCGGCGATGATCCTGGGGCGCCAGCCTTCGGGGGCGCGGATTGCTGCGAAGCCGTCTCCGACACTGGCGCCACCGTCTGGATCAACGGGGCGGTCGTCGCGGCATCGGCCATCCCCGGCGGCAATTCCATGATGCGAATCTTGCGAAAATGGATCTCCTTCCCCTCCGATTCCAGGCAAATGTAGCCCTTGCGACAAGAGGCTTCCCGAATTCCATTGACGAACTTGCCGTTGACCGCCAGCTTGACCGTGCCATCGACCGCCACCACGATGTAGCGATTCCACTGGCCAGCCGGTTTGCACCGGTTTTCCAAGCTCTTGCTACGGTTGCCGCGCGGATTGTCCGGGATCGCCGTCATCCCACCGGCGCCGAACAACTCCCCGTGCACATAGGCGATGGGAGGCAGCGACCCGTCGGGCAAGCGGTGTTGGTTCACCCAATCGAGCTCCAGCATTTGCACTTCCATGCCCATCGGTAACCGCGAAGCTTGAGGACGGGCATCGCTCCACAGGAACATGCCCGAATTCCCCCCTTTTTCCATATGTCGCCACTCGACATCGATAATGAAATTCTCGTACTGACGATCGGTGCGCATGACGCCGATCGGTTGTCCGGTGCAAACCAACAACCCATCTCGCACCGACCAGGTCTCCGGCGAGGTGTTTACGTCGACCCAGCCGCTGAGGTCATGGCCGTTGAACAGATCCCGCCACACCAGCTCTTCGGCCGCCGCCTGACAACAGACCAGCCCACTACAAACAAGACAAAGCAGTTTCAACGCCGACATGGAGTCACCTCGCGTATGAATTTGTACAACAAACGTCGCGTTCAAGACTCAGACACTCCACCCACGAAGCCAGACTAGAAAGCGGCCCCTGCGGTGCGGCCGAGTCGGTTTTCGGATGCGGGCGCAGTCGCCTGTAAGCCCGTTGGCGATTGGATAGGCGCCAGGGGTGCCTGGCAGTTCGCGTCGCATGGTCACGCATCGTCTATCAGCCGGTAACGATTTTGGGATGGAATCTGCCCTCGTTGATCGTCGGGCGTTCAATCCGCCCGCGATGGTTGTAGGTCAACTTCATGTTGTCCAATCCCAATAACCACAGGATCGACGCATGGATGTCCTTGACGTGCATCTTATCCTCCACGGCGTACAATCCAAGATCATCGGTGGCGCCGATGGTCTGTCCTCCTCGAACTCCACCACCTGCCATCCAGATGGAAAAGCCGGTGGGATTATGATCGCGGCCATCCCCTTTTTCGCTCATGGGCGTCCGCCCAAACTCGCCGCCCCAAATGACCAGAGTGTCATCGAGCAAGCCGCGGGACTTCAAATCGGTGAGCAACCCCGCCACGGGTTTGTCCATCGATCGGCACAACCGACCGTGGTTGGTTTCGATGTGGGAGTGCGAATCCCACTTGCTCCCCGTGCCGCTATACAACTGAATGAACCGCACTCCGCGTTCGACCAGGCGGCGGGCCAGCAAACAATTCTTGCCAAACGCTTGCGTGGCCGGATCATCCAGACCATACAACCGCTGCGTGGCTGCCGATTCGCGGCTCAGATCGACCGCTTCCGGCGCTTCAGATTGCATGCGAAACGCCAACTCGTAACTGCGGAGCCGGGCGGCCAGCTCGGTTTGCTCCGGATGCAACTCCGCGTACGATCGATTGAAGCGTTCCAGCAACTGTAGCTTGGCGTGCTGGCGGCTGATGGGAATGTCGGCGGGGGGCTGCAGGTTGGCGATGGGCGATTCCTGATCGGCGCGGAGCAGAACACCTTGGTGCGACGCCGGCATGAAGGCGCTGCCCCAGTTCCGAGGGCCATTGACGGGCCGGCCGCTGTTGTCGCACATTACCACAAAACCGGGCAGATTCTCATTCTCCGTGCCCAATCCGTAATGGACCCAGGCCCCCAGGGAAGGACGGCCCGCAACGTTGATGCAGGTGTTCATTTGGCATACGCCGCCAGCATGATTGATCCCGTTGGTCCAGCACGAGCGGATGACGCAAATATCATCCATGTGCTGGGAAATATGGGGAATCCAGTCGGAGGCCCACAAACCGCTTTGACCGCACCGTTTCCATTTCCTGGGGGACGCCAGCAGGGGCGCCCCCTTTTCTCCCATCGCGGTGATGGGTTCCTTGAAACTCTTGGGCAAGGGCTGTCCGGCCAGCTTGTTCAACAAAGGCTTCGGATCGAGCAGGTCCAAGTGGCTGGGCCCCCCTTCCATGAACAACCAGATAACCGCTTTGGCACGTGGCGGATGATGCGCCTGAGCCGCCCCCGCCTGGTGCGCAAGAAGAACATCCAGTGCAACGGCCCCCAACCCCATCGCGCTGGATGCCAGGAATCCTCGGCGGGACGCCGTGAGGTACGCGTCCACCGCATCGATGTCGTTTCGGTCCATGGCAACCACCCCGCTTCGATTATTCGACGTACAAAAACTGGTTAGCATTGAGCAACACGTGGCAAACATCGACCAGTCGGTCGCGCCAGTCCTCCGGACGTCCCGCACCGCCCGGCCCGGCGATATAATCCCGAACCTCCAATGCCTCTGCCGCCGACGGCAATCTGCCCCAAGCGACGAAAAACGCTCGTTCTGCCAACGCTGCAGGCTCTTCCCCCACTTCGGATATCAATCGCTCGGCCAGGTGACGAGCCTGATCGAGGGCAAACGATCCGTTGATCATCAGCAAGGCCTGCAGAGGCGTCGTGGTGGCGTCGCGAACAGCCACGCTGTGCAAGCCGTTGGCCATGTCGAACCCGTGCAAAAACGTATCGTTCTGGTTGCGGAATTGTTTCAAGTAGATCGACCGCCGCGGAACTTCGCTGGCGACGCTGGGCCCACCGACCTGCGTTTCCAGCATGCCGCTGACCACCAGCATGGCGTCGCGAATCTGTTCGGCCCGCAACCGGCGTACCCGCCACCGCCACAGCAGGACCTCACCAGGATCGATGCGCGCGTACTGGCTAGCCTGCGGATGGACCGACGACTGTCGCCAGGTGGACGACATTAAGATCTGTTTGTGCAACCGCTTGAATTTCCAACCGTGATCGATGAAGTCCCGCGTCAACCAGTCGAGCAATTCCGGATGGCTGGGGGCCGCACCCTGCGCGCCGAAATCGTTGGGGGTATCCACGATGCCACGGCCAAAATGGTGCTGCCAAATCCGGTTGACGATGACGCGTGGAGTCAGGGGATTGTGGGGCGATCCGATCCATTGCGCCAACCGGGTGCGGCGGCCCGTCGTGCGCGGTCTCAATTCGTGGCGAATCTCTTCAGCGTCCCGCTGCAGCGCCGCCGCAGCGGCGCCAGCCTGCTGAAAGGCGGAAGGAAACCGGGGTGGAATCGGCGGCCCGTCGCTGACATCAGGGATCCGCGTGGGGGCCAAGATGCCTTCGAAATCGGCCACGGTCATGATCGGCGGCAAGGGAGCTGGCTTGAGGTGATCCATCGTAGCCAACTCCCGCAATAAGGCTTCGTGGCGCGCTTTGTCATCCTTGCTGATGTTCTTCAATGGTCCACCACCCTCTTCCTCGAATTGGCGTTCCACCAAGTAGGCCATCTGTTGTTGCCAGGAAGTCCGATCGGCGCGGGGCATGTGAAAGCAAGCCTGGATGTCCAACGGAAATTTCTCGACCGTCGTTTTCCACTTCTTGTCGTAGTAAGGCTGCAACAGTTCGTCGATCTGCGTGCGTATCTCCACCGTCGCCGCTTCCCAACGGGCCAGTTGCTCAGCGTACGCCGCGCGCTCGGCGGCGGTTGCTGCCACCTGGTCATCCCGCCAAATCAACGGCTCGAAGAATGCCCGCAGGCTGTAATAATCCTCCTGCAGAATCGGATCGAATTTGTGGTCATGGCATCGAGCGCAGGCCATGCTCAGCCCCAGAAAGACATCCGCCACGACATCGGTCGTTTCGTTCATGATGTCGTTCCAGTGATTCCGGGCATCGCGCTGGTTGTATTCGTAAATCCCCAGCCGCAGGAAACCGGTGGCGGTCAGGGCTTCGGGATCGTCGGCCGCCAGTTCGTCTCCAGCCAACTGCTCCAAGACGAACTGGGGATAGGGCTTGTCCTGATTGAACGACCGGATGACATAGTCCCGGTACCGCCAGATGTGCGGTCGATAGGCGTCGGCATTCCACCCATCCGATTCGGCGTAGCGCACCAGGTCCAACCAGTACCGCGCCCAGTGCTCGCCGTACCGCGGATCGTCCAACAACCGTTCGACCAACCGTTCCCAGGCATCGGGAGCCGGGTCGTTTACAAAGGCTTGCACTTCGGTAGGAGACGGCGGAATCCCCAACACGTCCAGGTACGCGCGACGAACCAGGGTGTAGCGATCCGCTGGCGGTGCCGGGGTCAACCCCGCAGCATCCAGCCGAGCGAATATGAAACGATCGATCGGTCCGGTCGACCAGGTGTCATGTGGCAACGTCGGAGGCGCGACATCAGCCAGCGGCTGCACCGCCCACCACTGCGAAGCGGACGAAGGGCCTGCCGCGACGATATCCCCCGGGTCCGGCCATACCGCGCCAGCGGCGATCCACCGCGCGAACACGTCGACCTGTCGCTGCGGCAAGGGACCATCGGGAGGCATCTCGGGCCCCTCATAACGCAAGGCCTGCAGGATCAGACTCTCGGCCGGACGCTCGATATCGATGGCGGGACCGGAGTCGCCGCCTCGCAACATCGCATCCCGCGAATCCAATCGCAAATCGCCTTCGGCCTTGCGTGGCCCATGGCACCGGATGCACTCGGACAGCAACATCGGGCGGATCTCTTGTTCGAACAGGCGAATCGACGCCTGGTCGCTCCCGCGAGCCAGCGGAAGGTGCCAGATGGTGACGGCGGCCAGGCAGCCAGCGATCATCCAAGAGCTGGACGGGCCGTTATCGCCCGATTGCGTAAGTGAACCAGATACAGAGCTCATCTGTGGTTTCCACATGGTCATTGTCCTACAAAGGCCCCACTGGAGCTTTCCACTTTCAAACTGTCGGGCAACTCCCGCGCATCCAATCGCAACAGGAGCGTGTGGCGGCCGGCCGCCGCATCGATGGCGAACTGGACGTGCCCCTCGGTGGATGCCGGCAACCGCTCCGCAGGCTGGCCGTCGATCCACAATTCGGCTTGCCTCGGGCCGCTGACCGTGAGCGTACCGGCAGGTCCCCCCGGCCACTGGAAGACGGTTCTGAGGTAGACGGTGACCAACGCGATGTTGACAGGTTGGACCGTGCGGCGCTCGATCTCGTCGCGTGGCAACGTGCCATCGACCAAGGTGGCGACCCGCTGCCACCCTTGGGCATGTTCCCCGCGAATGATGCGATCGGCTCCCTGTTGCTCCAAACGGTGGGTGCCGGCCAACAAATCGAACACGCGAGCCACGTTGCGGCGGCTGGAGTCGAACCGACCCGGCCTCCCCAACCGGCTGAGGAAGGCGATCAAGTCGGCTTGCTCGTCCGGCGTCAATCGATCGATCGCCCCCACCGGCATCAGAGACTGACCGGCCTTCTTGGCCACCACTTCAGTCTGTGGGATGCGGACCAGGCGATCTTCAGCATCCCGCAGCACCAGTTCCTGTGGGTTGTTTTCCACTTCGATGCCGGTCAAGATCCGATCGTCTTCGGTCACCACCGTCACCGAATGAAAACCCTCTTTGATCTTGGCATTGGGGGCGAACAGGGATTCGGCGATATAGTCGATCGGTGCGCTGGCTCCGATGCTCGATAGATCTGGGCCGACCTGTCCTCCCACACCCCCGATCGCATGGCACTTCGTGCACGCCAATTCGTCGCGGCGATAGATGCGTTGCCCGCGATCCGGATCTCCCTCAAGGGCCGCCTGGACGATCGCCGCAATCCGCTCGGCGGACCATTCTGCCGCATCCTCACCGGCCAGCAACCGGCTCAACGCGGCTTGCAGTTCCGGTTCCTCGCGGCCACCGTCGCGCAGCGCCATGCGCCCGCCCCGCAACGCGACGAGGGGAAGTCGGAGCTGTTCGAGTTGACCCGCCAGGTGCTTGCCGGCGTCGCGGTTGGCCAGCAACTGTCGCCACGCCTCAGCGGCGTCCGCCTCTTTATCAGCCTGTTTCACCAGAGTTGCAAATGCCGCAATCGCCGCTTGGGGGTCGACCCCCGCCAACGCTCCGACTGCCTGCGCGCGGAGAGACCAGGCCAGGTCGGCGCTGCCGGCCAGGCTCGACAAGGCCTCGCGCCCGCTCGAGCCCAGGCTGCGCAGGGCATCGACACAGGCCCTGGCCAGCTCCGGATCAGTCCGCTCGCCGCTCCCCGAGCCGGCCTGCCGGGCCAGGGAGAACAGCTGGGGGGCAGCCGCCGCCATCTTCCACGCCGCCGCCAACTCGACCGCCGCCCTTCGCACCTCTGGGGCGGCGTGATCCAACAGGGGCAGCAGTGCAGCGCGGTTCTTAGGCGCCACCTTGCGCAAACGCTGTGCGTCGACCAAAGCGCGCAAGGCTCGAGCCGTGGCCGCCGGTTGCAATTCGCCACTGGTCGCCAAAGCAAACAATTGCGCGATCTCGGCGGGGCCGCCAACCTGGCCAATCAACTCGATCCACGGGCCTTCCCCGTCAGGACGAATCGGGGTGGTCGCCAAACGCTGGGCCACGTAAGCCGCCGCGCGCTGCGGGTCGATGGCCGTCATCACGAATTGCAGTCGGGCCGGCCCCAGACGCTCGACCAATTCCGGCGACGACTCGATGGCCTCCACCAAGGGATCGGCCAACTCGTTGACCGTCAACCACAAGGCGTGCTCCAGGAAGCGGTCCATGGGACCATCCAGCACCGACAGTGCCAATTCACCGGCTGCCGCCGTGGGCAGGCGTCCCAGTCCCCGCACCGCCTCCAGCCGCACACGCGGATGGGCATCGGCTATCAACCTCTGGTACGACTCCATGGCGGTGGCGGAATCGATCGACGGGCCAGACGCCGTTTGCGGATCCGACCATGCCGACAGAACCCGCACGCCTGCGGCGCGGATGCGATGGTCCTGGGCGGAAAGCACCCGCTGGAGCAACGGAATATTGGGGACATCCAGGGATTGATGGACCCACAAACCGGCCAGGGCGGCCTCGGGATCTTGCTGGTGTCGCTCCACCCAGTCCGCCAGATCGGTCAGGATGCTTGCCCCTCGCTCCCGCAGGACGGCGCGCGCTTGTTCGCGTCGATAGCGGTCTGCCGCCACCGTCTCATCCAGCAGTTCCGCATTGGACAGTTCGAACAGGTTCCGTGGCGAACGCGTCGGTTTTTCTTTCCACTCGACTTTCCAAATCCGGCCATGCCACCGGTCGCGGCGCGGATCGCGAAAATCGACTTCACCATGATTGATAATCGGATTGGACCAATCGGCGATGTACAGAGCGCCGTCGGGTCCCTGCTTGACATCGATAGGACGAAACGTGGGTTGGCTGGTGCGAAGAACGTCCGGCATCTGTTCCGTAACGAACCCGGCCCCCTGTTCCGCGACTCGGAAACGGACGACCCGGTTGGCACGAAAGTCGCACGTGATGATGTTCCCCTGCCAATCCGGCGGGAACGAGTCCCCGTGAATGATCTCCAAGGAAGCGAATTTCGGCCATTTACCTGGGCTGATCAAGCCGAGCTGCTGCCGCGCGCCGGGCGTTGGTCGGAAGACGGCTCCCGGAAACGTATAGGCCACGCCATCGAATCCAGCGCCATCGGTCAAGAATGATTGTCCAAAACGATCGAATTGGTGCCCCCAGGAATTCCACAAACCACGGAAGAAAATCTGCATTTGCATGTGGCGGGTATCGTACCGGAATCCCCCTCCGCCGCGCAATCGAACGATGCCGTGCGGCGTTTCCGTATCGGTGCGGGTGTACACCGACTGGTTCATGTACAACCGACCATCGGGTCCCCATCGCAAGGTATGCAAATTGTGATGGGTGTCCTCGGTTCCGAAGCCGCTGAGCACCCGCTGCAGTTGATCGGCACGGCCGTCTCCATCGATGTCCCGCAGGTGCAACAAATCGGTGCTTTGAGCCACATACACGCCTCCGTCCCCCGGAGCGATGCCCGTCGGGATCAATAAACCCTCGGCGAACACCGATGATTTGTCCGCCCGCCCATCGCCGTCCGCATCCTCCAATACAACCACTTTGTCCGGAGCAACTTGCCCGACTTCGATCATCGGATACGCCTGGCTGCTGGCGATCCACAGCCGACCGGCGGGATCGAAGTTCATGTGAATGGGCTTGTTCAACAACGGGTTCTGGGCCCAGAGCGTGACCCGAAAGCGATCGTCGATGGTGAAATCGGGCAAAGGCTGCTCGGCAAACTTCGCGAACTGGGATTCCCGTCGGTATGCGGGAGGTTGGACGTCGGCAGGTGCGAGATGTCGCAATCGGGCGATCAGCTTTTCTTCGGCCGCAACCAATGCATCGAACTGCGGGATCTCCACCGCGTTCTGGCCTTGTTCTCGTTTGCGAAACCCGAAGACATAAGCCATGTTGGCTGGGCGGCTGCGATGGAACCACCACGTATTCTTCCGCAGGATGGCTTGCCGCAACGGCTCGGTGTGCGGGCTATCCCGCCACCCGGAATCGGGCAGCCCCAATTGCTGCTGAATGTCAATCGCGGTGGCACGGTAACCCGCGTCATTCAGGTGGATTGGATCCTTTCTCAACGAGGAATCGGTCGCCGCAGTCGTCAGATCGACCAGCGGGGCGCCGCAGGTGACCGCAACCTCGCGAACGGCTTGGGCGTACGACTGACACAAATCATCGTCGTGTCCGAGTGGACATAGGGGGGTCAGAAAAACGAATCGTACCGGCGGTGAAATCTCTTGTGCACGGCGTGCCAGCCGCTGCAGGTCCTGGCGAAAGCGCTCGACGCCCGCCGCCCCTCCTTCCAGCATGCTGGCCATTCCGTAACCGACGATCAGAATGGTTGGGCGCGTCAACTCCAACTGAGACTGCAATTGCTTCCAACCTTCATCCGGTGGTTCGTACCCCGCCTGCACCAGGCTCAGCCCACATCGGGACGCTCCGGCCGGGGTATCCGCGCTCCAGCCCAAGTTGCGAAACGTTACATCCGCGTCGGGGTAAGCCGACGCCAACATGACTTCCCACCACCCACAGTACTGCTCCTGTTCGATCAATCCATCGCCGATCCACACGACGCGATCCCCATCCCGCAACTGAAGCTGCGAGGCCGCGGGTTGGGCTGCCGCAAGAGAACCAGACAGCACGATCAGGATCGCGGTAACCAACCAGCCGCAGGGAATTGCACCGCGGAACCGTGAATCGAGCTTCGATCGTACGCCAATCGGTTTGGCCAGAGGCACAGTCATCAGATTTTCCTTGTCGTTATACGGGAGGAGGGGATTGAGCTTGCCAACGTGAAAACAGCCTGGTCCTGCATCGTGTGGAATTGGCGGACGCCGGCGGCGCCAGGCGGGGAGTCACAAAGGGCGGGGGATGCATGCGGTGGGCAGCAATGGCGACCGGAGTCTGGCGTGGGACGTCCCGCGTTTCTCATGCCGAGACACCTCTGGAAGCCCGCGGGGATGCCGCCAACGGCCCTGGCGAGCCATCGGCCCCGCGGAGGCTGTACGGGTTCTGGCTGCCCGGCCCACCTGATCATTATAAACAGAAAGCCCCCTGCGCGCGAGCCGCCAGAGGTCGAGTACGGGACGGGCGAGGGACCGGGCAGGCCAGTCCGGGCAATCCTGCAAATGGTCTGTTGCTGGTACAATGGCTGCATCCATCATCTCCATGCCCCCGAGGCGATATGCAAGTCTGTTGTCCCATCTGCGAAACCCAAATCACGTATGAAACGGTGTTAATGACCGATGCAGGCGTGTTGTGCCCCAAGTGCAAGACGATGGTGGACTTGCAGCATCTGGCCGGACCCAATTCGACTAGTTTTTCGGCCGATGGTTTCGATAAAGACCAGACATGGTCGATGGCAATCGACGACGATCGCCTGCAGGAAGGAACGTGCGTGGGAAAGTTTCGTGTCCTCCAGGAGATTGGACGCGGTGGGTTTGGGAGCGTTTACAAAGCTTTTGACGAACAGCTCAAGCGGGTGGTGGCGCTCAAGATTCCACGGGAGGATGCACGAACGAAGATGGATGCGGCCGCGTTTCTGCGCGAAGCCCAAATGGCAGCCAGCGTGCGGGATCCCAACATCGTCGTCGTCCACGAGGTGGGAACCGATCGAGATCGGATGTACATTTGCTCCGACTTTATCCACGGAGTTACCCTGCGCGATTGGCTGCGCGAAGCGCAGCGCTGCAACCGCGATATCTGCAGGATGATGGTCCGCATCGCTCGCTCACTGCACCGAGCTCATCGGAGCGGGTTGATCCACCGCGACCTGAAACCGGCGAATATCCTGGTGGATAAGGAGGGTAATCCCTTCATCACCGACTTCGGCCTGGCGCGCCGAACGGTCAAAGGTACGGAGGGTCCCGATTCGAGCCGTGTTGAAATCGTGGGGACACCGGGCTACATGTCTCCCGAACAAGCCGTCGGAAAAGTCGCTGACATCGGACCGCAATCGGATTGCTATGCCCTGGGCGTCATGCTGTACGA
>RFIQ01000046.1 GCA_003695565.1 Planctomycetota bacterium
CTCTGATTGTGATGAGCCGCGATTTGCGGGATGCGGTGGTCTATCGGGTAGTTGGATCAGTTGGCACTATTGTGCTGGTCTGAGGCACTCGTCAAGGTTTGAGCATCCGCGATGGGGTAGCTTATGGGAACCACAGCGACCCTTGGGACGCCGGATGTAGCCGTTCAATGCCCTTGTTGATGGATTCTGATGATGAGTAAGCCTGGCAATATCGAAGCAGCTTTTGCACTCGCACGCGAACGGTTCGAATCGTTGGGCGTCGATGTCGAGCGTGCTCTGGAAACGCTGCGGAAAGTTCAGATTTCTGTGCATTGCTGGCAGGGGGACGACGTCGGTGGATTTGAAGGCGAGGCCCGGGCCCTGGGCGATGGTCTGGCGGTTACGGGGAACTATCCTGGCCGCGCTCGAACGGTTGACGAACTTCGCAGCGATCTTGAAATGGCGTACTCGTTGATTCCCGGCCGACACCGATTGAATCTGCATGCGATGTACGGCGAATTTGGCGGGCCCGTTGATCGAAATGAGATCGACGTCGAACATTTTCAGGGTTGGATCGACTGGGGTCGGCAGCGGGGCGTCAGTCTGGACTTCAATCCCACCTTCTTCTCGCACCCGAAGGCAGCGGACGGATTTACGCTGTCCCACGCCGATCGCGGCATCCGGCAGTTCTGGGTTGAGCATGGAATCGCGTGCCGCAGAATCGCAGCGGCCATGGGAGCGGCTCAGGGCAATCCCTGCATCGACAATTTCTGGGTGCCCGACGGCTACAAGGACACACCCGCCGATCGCAGGTCACCGCGTCTGCGGCTGGCTGAATCGCTGGATGAGATCTTTCGCGATGCGCTTCCGCCCGATCAGACTCTGGATGCCGTCGAATGCAAACTGTTTGGTATTGGCAGCGAGAGTTACGTCGTCGGGTCGCATGAGTTTTACATGGGATATGCGGTTTCTCGCAACAAAGTGTTGTGTCTGGATGCAGGCCACTTTCATCCGACGGAGGTCATTTCGGACAAGATTTCTGCTGTGCTGATGTACGTGCCCGAATTGCTGCTGCACGTCAGCCGCGGAGTTCGTTGGGACAGCGACCACGTGGTGACGTTTACGGATGAGCTGCAGGCCATCATGCAGGAGATTGTTCGGGGCGACTATCTGGGACGTGTGCATATTGGCCTGGATTTCTTCGACGCCAGTATCAATCGCGTTGCCGCATGGGCGATCGGAACTCGCAACGCCCTCAAGGCGCTGCTGGCGGCATTGCTGGAACCGACCGAGCGTCTGCAGCAGTTGGAACGCGATGGCGACTTCACCGCGCGACTGGCTTTGATGGAAGAGCAGAAAACGATGCCACTGGGAGCCGTCTGGGATTATTACTGCCTGTCGTCCGGAGTTCCGGTCGGCGCTGATTGGCTGCAAAGGGTACGTGAGTACGAACAGGCGGTTCAGCTGAACCGATCGTCGGCCGTGCAAAACGTCTGAAGCCTCAGCCCGTGTTGTCGTACTTTTCAAGCTTCGTCTGCCCGGTTCACTGTCAGCGAGATTATCCATGAGCGAAGAAACTGCGAATTCCGGCGGGGAATATGAACGCGAGCCTGTACCCGAGTCGGCGTTGCTCGGCAGCGGTAAGTTCTGGGGGATGTACGCCGGTGAACACGCCGCTGGTACCGAGTTTATGATTGGTCCGCTGTTCCTGTCGGCCGGTGCGAGCCTGTCGGATCTGGTGCTGGGACTGTTGCTGGGTAACATCCTTGCCGTTCTGACGTGGCGGTTTCTTGTCGTGCCGATCGCCATCGCGAAACGGTTGACGCTGTACTACCAGCTCGAACGCATTGCAGGTGGATCGCTGGTTAAGCTGTATAATCTGGTCAATGGCCTGCTGTTTTGTTTTCTGGCCGGAGCGATGGTGACCGTTTCTGCATCCGCAGTCGGTGTGCCACTGAACGTCACCTTCGACGTGCCGACAGATCTGTTCGGTTTGAGCAACGTGTCGTTCACGGTTCTGGTCGCAATCGTTGGCGTCGTGATCGCCGTGGTGGCTGCGGCCGGCTATGAAATGGTGGCGCGAGTCGCCAACATTGCGGCGCCTTGGATGATCGCCATCTTTGCCGCCTGTGGCATTGTCGCGCTGGGTCAGGTGGGCGCCACGGACATGGCGACGATTCGCGAAGGCAGGTTCTGGGACGACGCCATTGCTTTTGTGCAGCAGCGCAACGGGCCGCAAACGTTCGGCTTCTGGCAAATTGTCGTCTTTGCCTGGTTGTGCAATGGAGCCATGCATTTCGGCATGTCGGACCTGTCGATCTTTCGCTTTGCACGAAGCAGGTCGGCGGGCTGGGCACCGGCGGCCGGCATGTTCCTGGGGCACTACATGGCCTGGATTTCGGCTGCGCTGCTGCTGGCCGCGCTGATCAAACTGCAGCCAGAGCTGGCCGTGGGGCCTGACGGGCGTGTGAACGCCAATCCCGGGCTGCTGGCTTACCAGTCACTGGGCTGGGCCGGGATCATTTGTGTCGTCATCGCCGGATGGACGACGGCGAATCCAACCATCTACCGCGCCGGACTGGCTTTCCAGGGGATGATTCCCAGAAGTTCGCGCACCGTGATGACACTGGTGGCGGGCGCCGTGGCGACGATCGCGGGAGCCTTTCCCAATCTGTCGGCCAAACTGCTGGACTTTGTCGGTACCTACGGGACGATCCTGGGGCCGATGGGCGCTGTGATCTTTGTCGACTTCTACCTGATGAAACGATTCGGGCTGTTAGACGAATATGCAGAACGGTCGGGAGTTCCGATCAACGTTGCGGCGATGATTGCATGGTTGCTGCCCGTCGCCGTCGGGCTGTATTTGATTTTTGTGCAAGGCCTGTTCGCTGCGTACGCGGTTATTCCTTGCTGGATTGCCTGCGGCCTGCTGTACCTGGTCCTCAGCAGGTTCACCCAAAACGCGAAACTCCGGACCAGCGAATCCAACGCCTGAATCCAAAAGGGACCCCTGACCATGACAAAGGTTGTGAAAGTCGTGTCGCTGATCTCGCTGGCATTGGTGCTCGTTCCCAGCATGATGTACTTCGCCGGCATGCTTGCTCACGACACCGTGAGAAGTCTTGCCGTTGTTGGCACATTGATGTGGTTTGCTGCGACTCCGATGTGGATGGGCCGCGAGCTACCAGTCGACGCGACGCACGTTGAAATATGATGCCTGAGCCCGCGAAAGACTTCGGTCTAGAATCGTCTTTCAGTCATCCATTGAAGATCCCAGGCACGGTTTTTGACCACTGATGGCACGAATGGGACTAAGAATGGGGTTATAGCACGAAGACGGTGTGGGAAGCGGGTTTGGTTGAAGATAGGAACGAGCAGGA
>RFIQ01000492.1 GCA_003695565.1 Planctomycetota bacterium
CTTCCACCGTCTGCGCGGCAGGGCCCCGGTTGTTTCCGCCGATTCCCGTTGTTGCTTCACCGGTGGTGGCCAAGGTGCCGGTCTTGCCAGCGTGATAGATCTGAGCAGCCATAACCACCCGATCACCCGAACACCCGACCTGGGCTCGCGTGGGGCCTTCGGTTGTTCCTCCACCCAAGACGACCACTACGTCGACCGGGGCCATGCGCGCTAAATCAACCGGTGGATACTGCGACTCCAGCTTTGTTGTCAGCCAATCCGCCGTCGGCTCAGCTCCGGCCAACCACAAGATCGCCCAAAGCAACGTGACAGTTATTCCCCATCCCCATCGCCGCGCGAATAAAGCCTGAACTGCCAGAAACATCAGCGCTAGCCAGATGATTCCCACCGGCATGGCCAGCGCCGTAAGCACTTTTTCTAAACCGAATTTGCCGTGGAATGCCCACCCGGCTGCGGCCCAAGCGCCTGCCCACATCATCGTCACGGCTCCGGCCGGAAAAATTCCCGCCAACTGGGCCGGGGGTCGATGGGCAGCTTGTTCGGTTCCCGCCATGCAATGCTTCCTCGCGATTCAGAAGGTGTTTGTACCGCGTCCCACCTCGTCGAGACTCGGTCGAGCAATTCTGCTCCTCCAGTTGGTCACCGGTCAATGCCCGCTCGGCAGTTCGGCCGGTTCGGCCCCGGTGCCAGCCTACTCTCCGCACACCACTCGCTGTATACCAGATTCCCGCCACCTTGCCGCGCATCGGCCCTGTGTTCCACTGCGGCGTCTCGGCGGCTTTGTAGCCTCCGGACGAATTATCTGTGTTTCCCGGGGCGCTGTAGCTCGGACGGTAAGCGGTGTCTGAAGAAGGCCAAAAAGGATTGCACTGGTAAGGATTCCCAGCTTCTAGCCCCGGCCACGCGGGGCCGACTGTCCCCTGATATCGATCGTCTTGGCGCCCCTCTTTGGCGGGGTGCGGTTGCAGGTAGGAATCCCTTTCAGGAATCCTGAGTACAAAGGGAGCCGAAAGCGCACTATCATAGGCACTCGTAGTCACCTATTCGAGGGTGCCCCCCTCGCAAAACGGAGGAACCTTTTGTTCATTCGATACGTCGAAGGCTACGTAGAGCAGCGTTCGCATCCGCTGCTCCCCCTTTTGCGGTGAAGGGGCTCGCTTGATGCGTCAGGGAGTCACTTGTTCATGTCGTCCGTCCCGATCGCTAACCCTAATTCGAATGGCGGGGGGAATTTGATCGGGTGCAGTGATCTGCACCATCAAACCAAGCTAACGCTCGATTCCTCGCTTCCCGATTCTCGACCTTCGCGGGCGGCTGGTAACGAAGAGTCGGCCCGATCGCCCGACGAATCACTCACGCCCCAGTCCCGCGTCGCGTCACGGCCCCATGGATCAGAGCCGTGCGATGCCAAGGCGACAACGCCCGAGTCGTCTCGGGCGGCTGGTGATGGAGCGCCCGACCAGCCGCCTGTTTTTCATCGTGTGCGGGAGGTTCGCATACTACAGGGCATCAGTCTACGGACGATGGCTCGCCGGATGGGAGTCGATCTCAAGACGTGCCGTATGTTAGAGGATCCATCAACCAATCTGACCCTGGCCGATTTGCGCGCCGTGCAAGACGCATTGGATGTGCCGTTGGCGGACTTGTTGGTGGATCGCGATGCCTTGCACAGGCCGGTTCAAGAACGCGCGAAAATGGTCAAGGCCATGAAGACCGCTGTCTCGTTGCGGCAGATGAAGGCTCCGCCGCGCGTTCACCGTCTGGCTGAGATGTTGTGCGAGCAGTTAATCGAGGTGATGCCCGAATTGCGCGAGGTCGGAGGGTGGCCACAATTCGGTGCGCGGCGGGGTAAATCGGTGCTGGGCCGGATTCTTTGCGAACCCATCGATACCTCCAACCTGCGCCTCAGCGACAGCGAATGATTGCAGCTCTTCGCGTATGGCCGGTCTGACCTGGCTTCAACCTCGTGAGGCACTTCCGCCGGAAGTGCCTCGCAGAGGTACCAAAGGCGATGCATTGCCGTGCGCATCGACTTGCCAAGGGACCCAAACCAACCCCAGCAGTGGTATTCGCAGGTCACCTTTTCGGCAGCGAACTTGCACTTCTTCCAGAGTCAGACTGTCTATCGAATAGCGGTCGCGTAGCGCGTCGATCTCCTGCTGACACTGGCGGTCCAATTCTTCCAGTTCGGCTTGCAGGGTTTCCAGAGATTCGCGGGCATGCACGACGTCGGTTTTTTGTTGTGCTGCTCTACCGAATCCGCGTCCCGTGGTGGCGGCTCGAGAGGCAATTCTCCGCCCCATCAATGCCCCCAATACGGTTTGCCCGACGTTGAGCAAGTTTGAGACGTGCTGCTGTCGGAATTGGGCTTCTTCACGCTGTAACCGTTGACGCGCCGTCTGAATTTTCTTCTCCAGTGCCCTCACGCGAACGGCATAACGGGTCAAGATCTTTTCTTTCTCGCTATCGCGCAGCTCACGCACCTGTTGGCTCCATGCCAACCGAGCCTCCAGTTCGGTTTGTCCCGGCTGACTCCATAGATCCAGCTCTTTGCAGTAGTAGACCGAAATGGGCATCTGGCGGTAGAGGAAGTCCTTCAGCTCGTCACGCCATCGGCGGTAGTTGCGATCGTCCAGAAGTTCTGCTGGGACCTCCATGAAATCGGCGCCGGCCAAGGGATTTTCATCAAGCTGCAATGCTTGAGGCGGTACCAACTGGGCGGCATCCCACAGAGGTTGCGGCAGTGGTTCCGTCCGAGGGACCACCAAGGCTCGGTCCATCCACAGATCGATCTTGGCCTTGACTCGCACGTAATGACAGGACGCTACTGCGGCTACCGCCGGACGGTATTGGATCTGTGCCTCAGGATCTGCCGACAGAAGTGGTTGCCAGAATTTTTCAACGACATCCGCGGGAACAATCGGGCGGTTGACGCGGCGTGGTGGAGTCGCGGACTTTCGCTGGGTAGGCGGGCTGCCCCTTCCCTCGTCGCTGATTTCCGCCTCGCTTTCCCGTCCGGATGCCAGCGGCTCCGCCGTCGCCAGCCTGGTACGAACCGGCTCCATGAGTCGTTGGATTTGCTCGCGGCTCATCGGACCGCTCAAGAAGGACATGGCCCAGCGGGTGTGGAACAAAGTGTGGGCATCGTCGTGAACATTGTTCATGAGGAAGACCCGTTTGCCGAGTCCCGCCAAAGTCGCTTCCATGGCGCTGCGGTCGAATTCCTCACCGCTCTGTGCTGCCACTCCTTCCAGTCCTTCCATCACTCTGGCTTTGTCACGCTCGGTTTGCAGGCGGCCCAGGAACCAGGTGCCGATATTGGAAAGACCTTTGTAATCCAAATCGACGGGATTTTGGGTCGCCAACAGAATGCCGAGGCCAAAGGCTCGGGCCTGCTTGAGCAGCGTTAACATCAAAGGCTTGCACGGCGGTTTGGCTGATGGCGGAAAGTAACCATAAACTTCGTCCATGTAGAACATCGCCCGCAGAGACGAGGTGCCGGTTTGCGACCGCATCCAACTCAGCAACTCGGTCAGCAGAAGGGTGACGAAGGACATCCGCTGGGTGTCATCCAGGTGAGCGATCGAGAGGATGGCGATCTTCGGTTTCCCGTCAGGTGTGTACAACAATTCTTGGATATTGAGGGGGTGGCCTTCCAGCCAACCTGCCATCGCTGGGCTGGCCAGCAGATTATTCAACTGCATGGCCAGTCCCATCCGCTTGTCCGCTGGGAAGAAACTCTCCAAGTCGAACACCCCTACTTTTTGCATGGGAGGAGACTGGATCGACCGGATCAGTTCTGGCAGATCCAAATCGTAGCCTCGTCGCCAGGCGTGGTCCAAAATGTTGGAGATCAGGATGTGCTCGCGGCTGGTTACCGCATCGGCATCGATTCCCAGCAGCGTCAATAAGCCCGAGGTGGTTCCCGCGATTCGATCACGATAGATCTCCCCGTCTTCGAGCACAGCCCGCGGCGGTACGGCAAACCCTTTGAGGACCGTCAGCGGAATCCCGGTATTGCTGCCTGGGGTGTAAACGGCGACCTCGGCCCGGTTCTTGAGGTGCCTGATCCGCTCTGGGGAAATATCCCACTGCGCAAGCCCCTGGCGCCACCGCTCGGCTGTTTCCCTTGCCAACTGCTCGAGCGATTTCCCCTGAGCAGCCGCTTCGCGAGGATCGATCCATGGCAGAAAATCCTCCGGCCTGAGTTCGGGGAATGTCAGGCACAGGTTGCCGAGGTCTCCCTTGGGATCGACGGCCAGAACCGGGATTCCGTCCAAAGCCGCTTCTTCCAGCATCGAAATGCATAACCCCGTCTTGCCACTGCCCGTCATGCCCACGCACATTCCGTGGGTGGTCAGGTCGTTGGCTTCGTAGAGTACCTTCTCAGGCAAGACCTGGCGATTGACCAGATCGTATTTCTTGCCGAGATAGAATGATGCGGGTTTGTCGTAGTCGTGCGCGTCTCGCATCTGGCCGATCTTTCCAACAGCGACGGGTGTAGGGCAACAATTCGTTCCATGGTACACTAGCGGTTCCGGTAGGCGGAGCCCTTCCCCCTCTGAGATCGCAGGGAACGAGGGAACCAATTCATCGTTACATCCAGCCAGGCCAGCAGCGGTGCTACCGCGCTGTGGCCATGCAGTGATACTCCCATGCACGGGAACAATGGAACTATGGTCAAGATGAACCTCTGTCGAATGCTATTGTTTTCGGTGGTTTCCCTGTTGGCCAACGCCGGCAAATGTCAAGAGCTATCCGCGGTCACTTCCGACAAAGTGCAACAGGTGATCGCCGATGGTGACCGGGCCGCCGATGCCGGGGATTACCAACGAGCGCTGATTCAATACACCAAGGCGTACTTGAGCATCGTGGCGAAAATCCGCGGTCAATCGTTTGTTCGGCCGGTGGAACCTACCATCTTGGACCGAGATGAATTGCGCCAGGAACTGGAGCAAATGCTGCGCCAGGAATTGACTCCCGAGGAAACGCGGTTGATGAATGCCACCTATAAAGCGTTCGGCTTTGTCAGCCCGGATGTCGATATCGAATCTCTGATGACCGAACTATTGACCGAGCAGGTGGCGGGGTTCTACGACCCCGAGAAAGAACGCATGGTGATGATCGTGGAAAGGGACCAGCCGCAGAATCCTGGGTTTTTAGCGCGGCTGTTCGGAGCGCGTCCAGCGTTCGACAAAGACGAGCAAAAGGCCACATTGGCGCACGAGTTGACCCACGCCCTGCAGGATCAACTGTACGACCTGGACGGGATGGAGGCGCGCATCAAGGATGACGACGATCTGCTGCTGGCATTCTCCGCCTTGGTGGAGGGGGATGCGACCTTGGTCATGTTCGCCGAGAGCACCGGCGAGGACATTACGCAGGCCGATCCCGCCGCGTTGCGGGCGTCCTTCAGCCTCATGTCCTGGCTGGTACCGTTGTCGGCTGGGAAGTCGTATCGCGAGGCCCCGCCAATTCTGCGGGAGAGTTTGATGTTTCCCTACCTGGAGGGGATGCTGTTTGCCGTCGAAATCGCGAGCCGCCAAGGATGGCAGGGACTTCACAGGGCCTTTCAACACCCGCCGGAAAGCACCGAACAGATCCTGCACCCCGAAAAGTATTTTCGAGATCAGGCCTACGATCCTCCCCGCAAGATCCGAGTCCCGGACTTGCCCCAGGCATTGGCAGAAAAGTGGGAGCACGTGGGGGGAAACTGCCTGGGCGAATTTCAAATGACGGTATTGTTCAAGCCCGTTTTCGGTGGACGTCAGGCTGCAGCGGGATGGGATGGGGATCGCTATGAAATCTACGAGAACGCGGATGACAAACTGGCGATGGTGTGGGTGACGGTATGGGATTCGCCCGCCGATGCCCAGCAATTCAAGCGCGCGTATGAAGCGTATCGAGAACCACGATCGCACTTTGAAGACATCGTCTTCCCGGCAGACGCGGAGCAAAAGGTGGAGGTGGACGGCGACCAGGTGTGGGTCGTAACAGGCTTCGACGCCGCAGAGACAACACGGATCATCGAGCGATTGCCAGCTTGTGAGATCACTCCCAAACACTTCCCGCAGCGCTAATTGCCGATCAGGTCAAAGCGGAAAACAACGTTTGAAATGGCTTTCTGACCAGCGCGGCTCCCGATCATTCCTGGTGGCAGGCACCGGCTACCGCACATACCGCGCAGCCGCTAGAGGTTCCACAGCCCCCTGCCGCAGCGTCGGTACCGCAACCGGGGCCGCAACCGGTTTCAAGCTGGAGAGCTACTTCGCTTTCCTGAACTTGTCTCTCGTAGATCTGCGCCAGGTGTTGCACGTATTGCTGGACCGCATCGGGCACGTCGGATAAGAAGTGAAAATAAAGCGTCCGTCCGTCCAGCAGGGGCTCCACTTCGATCAACACCACTGGGTCCGTCTGGTTCGCCAGCCAGGCTCGGCATTCGGCCTGGGCCGTCTCAGCCAATTTGTTCAAGTGCTGCCACAGGAAGTGATCGGCCGGTGCCATCGGCCGCAGCAATTGGCCATCCACCCGCGCCGAGTCCTGAAAATCGGGCGTGGGATTGACGACCTGCCCGGCTTCCAACCCGCGCGCTGTTCTGCACACCACCCAGTCACCACGTCGCAGGGCCAGTGTCCGATCTACAACGCGGAATCGACCGATCTGCCCGACGGCTCCCACGCGAACCAGGCAGTTCATCGCCCGGTCCGATCGGTCGGTAGTTGTGTCGGGCATCGAGCCCTGCTGCGGATGCGGCGCACCCTGTCTGGGTTGTCCGTCCTTCGTCATAGCTCTAGGATGCCTCCCCTTCAGCGGAAAATGTCGGTACGATGTTCGGCCAGATGGCCTGTGATGGGACCGTGCGTGGTGGCAGCACAATTGCGGCACTGGGCTCCCGCCGCGATTGGGGGCCACCTGTTGGACGCATCCCCCTGTCGCCGAGCATCCGCATCACGCCATCGTGCGGCCTCCAAATCCTATTATGACCTCGAATCTCGCCAACGAGTATTCCAATGCTGATTAACGAAAACACCATGGACGGGCGTTGGACCGTGTGGAAAGCATGGGCTGATGATGTGCTGAGCGGCCAGTCACTTTCTGCCTCACAAGCGGAAGCGATTCTAACCAGCCGGGACGACGAATTGCTTGATGTCCTGACGGCGGCTTACCGCATTCGACATCATTATTTCGGAAAGACAGTCCAGCTTTACTTTCTGGTCAACGCCAAGAGCGGGCTTTGTCCGGAGGATTGCGGATATTGCTCTCAGAGCAAAATTTCCAAAGCCCCCATCGAAAAATACCGCATGATGTCGGTCGACCAATTGCTGGAAGGCGCCCGTGCTGCAGCGGATCGCCAGAGTAAGACCTACTGCATCGTGATCAGTGGCCGAGCTCCCACGGAGCGCGAAATGCAATGCGTGGAAGAGGTCGTACCGCGCGTCAAAGAGCAATTCGATTTGAAGGTCTGCGCGTGCTTGGGATTGCTGACACCAGAGAATGCTGCACGCCTCAAGGCATGTGGGGTTGATCGAGTCAACCACAACCTGAACACCAGCGACGCGTATTATGAAAAGATCTGCACCACGCACGATTATCAGGACCGGCTGGAAACCCTCCGATCGGTGCGCAGCGCGGGTTTGGAATTGTGTAGCGGCGGAATCATGGGAATGGGGGAATCCCCCCGCGACCTGGTAGCCATGGCGATGCAGTTGCGGGAGCTCCAGGTGGAATCGATTCCCTTGAATTTTTTGCATCAGATACCCGGCACGCCCCTGGAGGGAGCCCCTCCCCTCTCACCCCGCGACTGTTTGCGCGGATTGTGCATGATGCGCTTCGTCAATCCCAGTTCCGAGATACGGATCGCTGGGGGACGAGAAAAGCACCTGCGATCATTGCAACCGCTGGGCTTGTATGTCGCCAACAGCATCTTTGTGGGCGACTACTTGACCACCAAAGGCCAATTGCCGGAAGCCGATTACCGGATGATCGAGGATCTCGGCTTCGAAATTGCCAAATGAACGAACCCGCGGATCAAGGAGATGTGCCGGAGCTCGTTTCCTGTTTGGTGGCGGCCGCTAACGCCAATGCCAGCCCCTTGACCTGCCGCACGACCTGCAAGAATTTCTCTTCGTGAAACGGTTTGCGAATATAGCTGTTGACGCCCAATGCCTCGCACTCGGCCTGATCCGCCTCGGCATCGCTACTGGTCAGCACTACCACGGGGATATTCGCCAGCGCATCATCGGTGCGTACATGCCGCAGAAACTCCACGCCTTCCATGTCGGGCAGGAATAAGTCGAGCAGGATCAGGTCCGGCCGGGGCGCTTTGCGAAAGACACCGCGGCGGTGGAGGAAGTCGAGCGCTTCACTGCCGTCGCGAAACAAGGTCAGTCGGTGATGAATGGCGCAGCGCCGTAGCGCTTCGATCGTCAGTCGAGCGTCCAACAGACTGTCCTCGACCAGCATAATCTCCATTGCCAAACCGGTTCCCTCAGGTGCAACCAGGACCACATTCCACCTCATCTCTGCTAATGCTTGCTACGATTTCTTGGCCCCGTTTCCCTGGCCCCGTTGCGGACGGTTCGCCCGGCTTGCCGAATCTTCTCTGTCCCTACCAGGCGTCGTCGCAACGTCATCGGAATTCTGCACGGCCGACAACCAGCAATGCTGGCATTGCAGTCGCTGGCTCTAAGATTAACCGCCCTGGCCTTACGAAGGAAGGCATGCTCGGTCAGCACCCAACGACGAGATGTCGAGCGGCAACCGGCCCCATCGGATCAATGGCCGTACACGCGCCAGGTGCGTTTACCAAAAAGGGCCAAGATGGGCCCCCATCCGCCAATCGGCACGAAGTCGAACAAAGACGGAGCATCATTTCGCCATGCGATGGAGCACTTCATCAGGCGACTGAGCCACCCAAGCCGCGTTCGATCAGCTCTTCCTCCAGCGCTTCGTGCTCCCTCAATCGCACTTCAAAATTGCTTAGAGCTTGGCAGTATTCGGGAAGGTGCTGACTGAGGGTTCCGCGATATTGGCACTCCTCGACCTGCTCCAGGGTTTCGTGCAGCATCAAGTACAATTCGCGGTGCTGCATCCGCGCCCGATCCGCCCGTGGCTCGCCCGCCCGATAATCGCAGTTCTGGGCTGTGACATAGCCGTAGGTTTCTTCCAGCTCGAATATCCCCCGTAGCGTATCGCGCAACTCACCCAAACCATCCACAAAGGCCAATGCGGCTTGCTGGTCCTCTCCCCCGCATCCGCCATATTCGTGCAGCGCACGAATCAGTGGTGTTGGGTCCGGCGCAGCCTCCTTAACCTCTTGCAGAAATGCGGAATTGATTAGCGTCACCGTTCCCGATTGCGCCGCCATCTTCTTTGCAACGGTTTGCATAACAGGTTCCTCCCCAACGACCATCGACTGCTGGAAGTCTGCGTCATCGTTGCCGGACGCACCGACACGGTTACTCGCCATGATGCCATGCCACCACACAGCATCCGCTCTGTCGCGCGCCGTCCCCGTCACAGCTCGGTATACGGCGTGCCAGGCCGGGAATGGCGCGTGATTCTGTTATGGATTCTTCAAGGAGAACGTTTCCGCAAACGTCCATTCTATGCTATTAGCGCACCAAGAATCAATTCCCTTGCCCCTCGCTTGGGGGAGCGGTGGCGAGCATAAGGGCGGAGC
>RFIQ01000493.1 GCA_003695565.1 Planctomycetota bacterium
ATTGTAGATCTCCCCTAGAATTGAACAAGGATAGCAGGATTTGGCCGTCTTGCAGATACGAGGTTGGGAGTCGCCGAGCCGCAAACGGAGCAAATTTATTTTGTGGCGGGTTCTGGACCGGCATCTGGGAGTCAAGCTATACAAACTGGGGAGACCCATGCATCCGGAGGCGGGCCCCCCGAGCCTCACCCTGCTGGTACGTGAGATTCGGTCCAGCCGCATCGAGCCTGGCGGGGTTGCAAGTCGCCCCGGGAATTCGGCTATGATGTGCCCGCCCGCGGAGGCCGACCCGGACTGGTCTGCAGCGGTCTGGCCGACACTCCCCTGGGTAGTGGGCTCCTGGCCGCATCCTGAACAATCGCCGTGCCGGCGCCTAAGACTAGAATCAACCTGTCGCTGAGAATATCGCTGAAAACCCGAGAATCCATGAGCAAAGAAAAATCGCTGGTAATCGTCGAATCACCTGCCAAAGCCCGGACGATTTCCAAGTTCCTAGGTGATGACTTCACGGTCGAAGCCAGTGTGGGCCATATTCGCGATTTGCCGAACGGGGCGAAAGAAGTCCCGGAAAGCGTCAAATCGAAGGACTGGGCCTACCTGGGTGTCGACGTGGAGCATGATTTCGAACCCGTTTACATCATTCCGCCCGACAAGAAGAAGCAAGTCAAGAAACTCAAGGATTTGCTGAAGAACGCCAAGGAACTCTATTTGGCGACTGACGAAGACCGGGAGGGAGAGGCCATATCCTGGCATTTGCAGGAAGTCCTCAAACCGAAGGTGCCGGTGCATCGATTGGTGTTCCACGAGATCACGCGCGAGGCCATCCAGAACGCGCTGAAATCCCCACGGAAGATCGACGAAGCGCTGGTGCGGGCGCAGGAGACGCGGCGCATCCTGGATCGTTTGTATGGCTACGATGTTTCCCAGTTGTTATGGAAGAAGATCGGTCCCAAGCTGTCGGCGGGGCGGGTGCAAAGCGTGGCGGTTCGCTTGATCGTCGACCGTGAACGAGAGCGGCGGGCGTTCCGCAGTGCTACCTACGCCGATCTGGAAGCCGAATTGGCCACGCACGCCGGATCGACCTTTACGGCCACCTTGGTCAGCTACCAGGGGCGTCGGCTGCCGACCGGCAAAGACTTCGACCCGGCCACCGGCCAGCTCAAAGATCCCAGCCTTTTGCAATTGGATGAATCGGCGGCAAAGGAGCTGGCGGACAAGCTGCGGGGTGCCCCGTTCCGCGTCGTGTCGGTGGAGACCAAGCGGTTCAAGGAGCGTCCCAAACCCCCGTTTACCACCAGCACGTTGCAGCAGGAGGCCAACCGCAAACTGGGCTTTACCGCCCGGCGCACGATGCAGATCGCGCAGTACCTGTACGAAAACGGGTACATCACCTACATGCGTACCGATTCGACTACCCTATCCAACGAAGCCATACACGCGGCCCGCGATCTGGTGCGGGATGTCTACGGGCCCGATTATCTCTCCCCAGCCCCCCGCCAGTATGCATCGAAGGTCAAAAATGCGCAGGAAGCCCACGAAGCGATCCGGCCGGCCGGCCATCCCTTCGAGCTTCCCCAGGCCGTGCGGGGTCAATTGAACGACGAGCAGTTCAAACTATTCGAACTGATCTGGAAGCGCACCGTCGCTTGCCAGATGCAGGATGCCGACAAGAAACGCGTGACCGTGACGATCGAAGCCGACGGAGCCGTCTTTCAGACATCGGGCACGACCATCGAGTTCGACGGCTTTCTACGGGCTTATGTGGAGGGCAGCGACAATCCGGAGGAAGAACTGGCGGCCCGCGAAACCCTGTTGCCCCCCTTGGAACAGGGGGAGGATTTGGAATGCCGGTCGATAACGCCTAAGGTCCACACCACGCAACCGCCGCCACGGTATACCGAAGCTTCGCTGACGCGAACCTTGGAAGAAAAGGGGATCGGGCGACCGAGCACCTACGCATCGATCATCGACACCATTCAGCGCCGTGAATACGTGTTCAAGAAGGGCAACGCACTGGTGCCTAGCTGGACGGCGTTTGCCGTGATCGGATTGTTGGAGGAGCATTTTCCGGAACTGGTCGATTATGACTTCACGGCTCAGATGGAGGATTACTTGGATGCCATCAGCCGGGCCGAAAAGGGGCACTTGGAGTATCTGCGCGATTTCTACTTCGGCGAGGGCAAGGGGCTCAAACCGCTGCTGGAGAGCAAGGCCCAGGAGATCGATCCGCGGGAAACGTGCAGCATCTGGATCGGCAAACCGAGCGAGGGACCGCATCAGGAAGACGTCTTTGTGCGCGTCGGACGTTACGGACCGTTTCTCGAACAGGGAGAGCGACGCGCTAGTATTCCCGACGACATGGCCCCCGATGAACTGACGCTGGAGAAAGCACTGGAGTTGCTCGACTCAGCCGCCCAAGGCGACGAACCGTTGGGCACGTGCGACGAAACCGGCTTCCCCATTTATCTCAAGACTGGCCGATTCGGTGCCTACGTCCAGCGCGTCGATCCGGAAGGTAACGAGAAACCGAAGAATGCCAGTTTGCTCAAGGGAATGGATGTTGCCGACGTGGATATCGACGTTGCGCAACAACTGCTTTCCCTCCCGCGCGAGTTGGGTCCCCATCCCGAAACGGGCGAGCCGGTGGTAGCCGCCAACGGACGCTACGGTCCTTACGTCAAGTGCGGCAGTGAAACGCGGAGTTTGCCCGAGGGCGTAACGCCGTTGGACGTCACCTTGGAGCAGGCCGTGGAATTGCTCAAACAACCCAAGCGCCGGGGACGGCAGGCCGCCAAACGCGAGCCCCTGAAGACGTTCGAGGCCAGTCCGGTCACCGGCAATCCCGTGCAGTTGCTCGACGGACGCTACGGCCCCTATGTCACCGACGGCGAGACCAACGCCAGTTTGCCGCGCGATGCCAACCCCGATGAGTTGACGTTCGAGCAAGCCCTGGAGTTGCTGGCAGCCCGCGCAGCGGCGGGTCCCAAACGCAAGCGGGCTACCAAGAAGGCCGCGGCAAAGAAGAAGGCGACCAAGAAAAAAGCCGCCAAGAAGAAAACGACAAAAAAGAAGGCTGCCAAGAAGAAGGCGACCCAAGCCACCAAGAAGGCCGCCAAAAAGAAAGCCGGCCAGGCCGAGGGTGCGTCAGACGTCTCGGCCCAAACGGCTGCGTTGCCGCCGCAGCAGTCGCCCGACGACGCCTAGGCTCGTGCTGGGCGAATTGCGTGCATCCACCTCC
>RFIQ01000047.1 GCA_003695565.1 Planctomycetota bacterium
ATTGCGCAGTGGATCGACCGTGTGGGCGCGAAGCGGATGTGGGGCTTGGGCTTCGTGATCTTTTCCGCCGCCTCCTTGGCAAATTTGGGGCTGGATGGGTTGGGACCAGCGATCTATCTACTGCGTTGCTCAATTCTGCTGGGCGCTGCCTTGGTATTTGCCAGCAGCCTGTGTTACGTATCGCAGATCGCCCCTCCTTCACGCCGCACCGAAGCCATCGGGTTGCTGGGTGTTGGCGGGTTCCTGGGAATGCTGGTGGGCCCGTTATTGGGAGATCTTTTTCTGGGTACGGGCCAGCGCAGCCGCGAGGATTTCGCCGCTTTGTTCATCGCCGCAGCGGTCGCCAATCTGGTACCACTGCTGCTCCTGACAAAACTGCGTAGCCCGGAGATGGACGGTCCTGTCCGGTCCGTACGCTTGACCGATTTCATTCGCACCGTGTGGCGGTATTGGCCGGGTGCCATCCTGTTGGTCGATTTCGCCTTCGGGGTTGCGATGACCTGTCCGCTGATTTTCCTGGCCAGCTTTATCGATCAGGCTCCGTTGCAGATGGGGAATCTGTCCATGTTGGGCGTGTTCTTTACTTGTTACGCGGGATGGGCGATCGCGTTGAGGATCGGCATGCGGCGTTGGCCCGAAGTGTATGGCCCACGGCCCGTCCTGATTGGAGGAATGCTGTTCATGGCGTTGGCCATGTTCGCATTTCTGTTGGTGGACGCCTCCCGACCGTGGTTGCTGTTGTTGCCGGCCGTGCTCGGTGGGACCGGCCATGCCTTGACCTTTCACACGATGACTTCGTTGACCTTGGATCCCTTCCCCCCTCAGTACCGTGGCACTGCATCCGCATTGGCCCTCATGATGCTCGACATGGGGACGTTTGTCGGCGCGCCCGTGCTGGGAAAGTTGGGGCAGGTGGCTGGCTTCAACTCTCTGTTCGCCGCGGTAGGCGTGACCTGTTTGGGAGCGACCTGGATCTACGCGCGCTGTTCTCGATAACCCGTGGCGGGAGGAAGTTTGTGCAATCGCGGCAGTCGACGCATCGGTCCACAGGCCGAAAAACGACAGGGCCTCGACACTGCCTGGCGGAAACGGTTAGCCAGCAGTCGGAGGCCCCTTCTACCGGTCGTGAAACGCTGGTGGCACGCCTGACCGCACCGCTCCCCTCAGCGATCGCCACCGTGGCAGTGAGAGGGCCGGATGCCGAAGCGCTGGTTTTGCGTTGCGCACGGCTGAAGACGCGGCAGCTCGCTCTCGGCCGCATCCATTTCGGGTTCTGGCCGATCGCGTTCGATGCCCAGGTGGACGCCGACGCGAACAATGACTCGGACCCGAGTACGGGCTTCGAGCACGTCGTTGTCGCGAGAACCAGCGACTGCCAGGTCGAGATTCATTGCCATGGGGGAAATGCGGTTTCGGAAATAATCCTCCGCGATTTGTCGGCGGCAGGGGCGTGGCGAGTGGAAGCCGAGCGCTTGTTGCAATGGACCGAGTGTCCCCTCCGAGCGGCCGCTGAGTCTGCGTTGCTTCAAACGGCAACTGAAGCCACGGCGGGAATTCTGCTGGACCAGGTGCACGGTGCGTTGACCAGGGAGCTGCGAACGATCATCGGGCACTGGGAGACTGGCCAGATTGATGAGGGACTGCGATTGGCGCAACGGCTCCTGCACCGCGGCCGGTTCGGCATCCACCTGGTGCAGCCTTGGCGAATCGTTCTGGCCGGACCACCGAATGTGGGCAAGAGCAGCTTGCTGAACGCCATCGTCGGTGACTGTCGCGCCATCGTGCACCCTACCCCCGGTACCACGCGCGACAGCGTAGAATCGGAAGTCGCGATCGGCGGATGGCCGGTCTCATTGAGCGATACCGCGGGAGTCCGCGAATCGGATGATGCGATCGAGGCGGAAGGGGTGCGACGAGCCTGGGAGCGCACGGCTGAGGCCGACATCATCGTATTGGTCGTCGACGGGCTGGTCGGATGGACTTCGATGCATGAGCAAATCGCTGCGGCGGTGGGAGAACGCACCTGCATGGTAGCTTGGAACAAATGCGATCTTGCGTCCGCCCCGATCCCGGAACAGATCGCTGGCTGGCCAGTGGTTCCAACGATTGCCTTGGGCGTCGACGAAACTACCCCGAGCGTATCGAACGACATCGTTGATCCGGCTGGGGGGGGTGTAAAGGCTCTGGTCGACCGGATAGCGCAGTGCGTGGTCCCGCCCGGGTGGCCCCCGGGAATCGGCGTGCCTTTTCGGGCCGAGCATGTCGAACGACTGCGGCAATCCATCGCTGCGGTGCAGCGGGGAGACCCGATCGGGGCTGTCCGCCGGTTGCGGCGCCTGATGGCTCCCGAGTAGGATGGAGTCGCTGTGCCGCAACCGTTTCCGTTGAAACCTCACGGGTTCGGCGGGGACGCTCCCCCAGCGGATGGGACCAGCCGAACATGTCAACCACTGTGACGATTTCAGGGCATCACCGTGAACAACGCTGTGAATTACGTGCCGCAGGCCATCCGCAACTCCTTGGGACTCGCTGTCGTGGTCGCCGTTTGCGCGCCCGCCGTTGCCCAGACGCGATACGCGACCTCAGACAACCAAAGCGGTTACGTCCACTGGATCGATCTGTACGATGCCAACAACAGCCGCATCGATCCCAGCGCGGAAAACCCGCCTCCCTATTCGCCGGAAAAGACGTGCGGACGATGTCACGAGTACGAGACCATCGCACATGGTTGGCATTTCAATGCAGTGTTCGGCAATGCCGACAAAGGCCGGCCCGGATTTCCGTGGATTTGGAGCGATCCCCGGACCGGCACCTATTTGCCGCTATCGTACCGGCGATGGCGCGGTTCGTGGGATCCGGACAAGATCGGTATCAGCCGCTGGGAGATGGCGGCAAAGATCGGACCATTTACACCGGGCGGCGGTGCCGGTAGCAGCGAATCGCTGGCGGCTTGGGTTGAACGCATCGCACAAGCCGGACCGGGGCCGACGGATGCCGGAGAGGACGAGGAATCTACCGAACAATCATCGGACGGGGATGGCCCAGCCGACCTAGAAATCGCTGCTCCATCCGAGGCTCGAGACGCAACGCGGGAACAATCCGATCCAACCCAACCGGCCGAACAGGCCCCGCCAGCGACCGATCTGTATCGAGGAGTCGATCGCTCGCACATCACGGGCCCGTTGCCTATCGACTGCATGATATGCCATCGAAATAGAGGCAACGGCTACAGCCCGTTTGTCTGGACGGAGCAGGTCCAGGCACAGAATTTTGCATACGCGCCGACCGCTGCTATGGGGTTGGCCGTCGTTACGGGGAACCTCTCTCGCCTAAAGGATGATTTTGATCCCAATGCGGAAGGGGCCGCCGATCGGCTCCCCAAGGTGCAATACGACTTGGATCGCTTCCGATCCGACGGCAAAGTGTTTTTCGATCTGGTGCGCAAGCCGACCAACGATGCGTGTTACTATTGTCATACCAATATGCCAGCCGATGCAGTCAATGCACGGCGTTGGGCTCATGACGAAGACGTGCATCTGCGCGCGGGAATGCAATGTGTGGATTGCCATCGCAACGGCCTGGGGCACCATATTGTTCGCGGGTTCCCCGGTGAAAAACATCCGGCAGGGCAGTTGGCCGCCGCC
>RFIQ01000494.1 GCA_003695565.1 Planctomycetota bacterium
ACCAATCCCATGTCGTGGTAGGTGGGCAGCCAACTGACGCCTACCGAGGATGGATCCGGCTCGAAGGCCACCATGATCAACTCGCAATTGCGCACCAGGTTGCCATGGGACAACATCACCCCCTTGGGGTCGCCGGTGGAACCGGATGTGTATTGCAGCACTGCCAGGTCGCCCTCGTCGATCTTGGGAGGCTCCCATTCAGCGGCGTGGTCACGGCCACTGAGGACATCGGTCGCGACGATGGAGATCGATTCCCACTCGACCCAATTGGCGTCCCCTTCGATCTGTTGGCGCACATGGCTGTTGGTCAACGCCACGTGCGCCTGGCAATCTTGCGCGATGCTGTGAATACGCTGGCCCTTGCGATTGCGGCGGGGAGGAAATGCAGGGACGGCGGTGGCACCGGCATACAGGCAGCCAAAGAAGCCCACGACAAAATCGAGCACGGGAGGGTAAATCAACAACACGCGCGCTCCAGGCGTGACCTTGCCGTACTTTTGCAAGTACCCCGCCACGTTGCGGGCTGCCTCATCCAGCTCCGCAAAGGTGATCTGCAAGTCCGCATCCGGATTGTCACCGTCGGTAAAGTAGAATGCGACGCGATCGGGGCGAACTTGTGCCCAGTGTTGCAGCACGGCGACCAGATCGGTACGCGGTGGGGTATGGGGACCGCAATAGCGAACCAAGTCCTGGTCCGTGATGGTCGGGCCGATGTTGATACCCGTCGTTGCCAAATGGTCCATGATTGATTTTCGTCAAAGTCGCTTCGAATGAATCTGTGCCGTCCGGGCGGACTGCAGGGGAACTCGCTGCCCAACCGATTTGCGGTCCAGCACCAAGTGCCTCCAACAGACATCGGCGCCCCCTGCCGTTGGAATCGGCCGGGCGGTGCAACCAGCACCTGGTCGGCCACCGATCGGTCGGCTTGTAGGGGCTATGACTATCGTAATGGTGAGCCCCCACATTCCCTAGTGCCCTCTGCTTGTCAGGCCCGGGAAGCGGCGCGCGGTTGGCAATACGAATGCTCCCACCCCGGGCCGACTCGAATTCGCAAGGTCCCGATATTCTACACCAATGCGCTTCTGACTCAGTGGTGCAAGCACAAATGGGGGGGCTGCCATCCACAGACGGATGCGTCACAACCTCGCTGAGGGATGCAGCATCAACTAGGCTTCCCAGGCGCCGCTGGGGCCGTAGCGGTCGGCGACGGCAATTGGAAACGAACGTGGCAATCGCCGGCGATGGGTCCGCAGAGCGGTTACCGGTGAGTTGTTTTCGGCCGACAGATGCCCCAGGGCGACCCATTGCAATCGTTGGTGACGGACGGCCTCCTCAACCAGGTCAGCCGCTTCGTCGTTGGACAAATGTCCGCCCCGGCCGCGAATGCGATCCTGCAGGTGCGGAGGATAGCGGCCCTCAGCCAGCATCGTTGGATCGTAATTGCTTTCGATCAACATGCCGTCCAAGGTCAGAACCAGTTCGGGCAGTCCCGGAAAGACGTGTCCCAAGTCCGACAGCAGGCCGACCCGGCGGTCGCGGTACTCGAAAACGAAGGCCACGCAGTCCGCTCCGTCGTGCGGGGTGCGGATGGCATGAACATGCAGCGGTTCGTCCCGCGTCTCAAGCACCACGGTCGTGCCCGCCCGAAAACGACGGATGTCGCCAATGCCGGCTCGGTCGGGGTACTGCCGAGCCACATGGTTCAGCGTGGCGTCGGTGACGTACACCGGCAGACCGTACTTGCGATGGTACACACCCATGCAGCGTGCGTGATCGCTGTGGTCGTGGGAAATGAACAGCGCGCGGCAGGATCGGATGTCGATGCCGTACCGGGCCAAGCGCGTTTCGGCTTGCCGACCACTGATTCCGGCGTCGACGAGGATCCTCGTCCCACCGGCTTGGACAAAATAACAGTTCCCGTTGCTGCCGGATTGCAATGAGATGAGCTGAAGAGAATCGGCGTTGGACTTGCGTGCAGCCATGGGGGCGTCTCCTTTGCCCTTGGGGCTCATTTGAATTTCTTATTCCGTACATGGACGTCCACATCACATGGATGGGAACACCGCCATCGGGGGAGGTCAGTCCCGAATTACTGCGATCCGTCTCCGCCGCGATATCGTTCGCACAATTTGCAAACAATTTCGCTGATTGTTTCCCGGCAGGCCGACGGCTCAATGACTTCCGCTTCAGCCCCGAGTTTCAGCACACGTTGGATGATTTCGGTGTCGTGGTAGGCTTTGACCTTCAGCAGGAACGATCCGTCGTCTTGCGGTTCGAGCTGTTGTTCGGCGTGCCACGGTTCCTCCTCGACCCACATGGCGGCTTGGGGTGACAACCGGATCACATACTGACTTGGTTCCGCACCGCTGAAGATGCCTACGGACTGGCCGAGATGGGCCTGCAGATCGATCGATTCGTTGGGTTTGAAGTACTTGTCGAGCAACGTGGCGGCTTTGAATCGATCGAGTTTCCAGTGCCGCAAACGCGTCGTGTCCTCGCCATCGCTGGTTCGATCCGTCGCCACCACATAGATACTCGATTGGAACAATACCACCCCATAGGGCTCGATGTAGCGAGTCGCGGCGGGTTTGCCCAGCGACTGGTAGGTGATGCGCACGACGCGGTGTTCCTGGATGGCCCGGTTGATCGTCTTCAGTATGCCCTGGTGTTTTTCGTAGGACTTGACTGGAACGCCCACCACGTAGAGCGTACGCCGGTAACGTTCGTAATGTTCGAAGACGCTGAAGGGGAGCTGTTCCTGCACCTTGTGCCAGAACGATTCGATGCCGATCCAGAACTGCGTGCCTACCAGGGGCAATAACAGGTCGCGTCCCATCGACAGGGCGATCAACTCGCTGGCCGTGATTGGTATCTTGTGCAATCCTTTGTCATCGCGGCTGAGCTTCCACACCCGGCCCTGGTCACGCGCCTCGTCGCTGATCGGCAAGCCGGCGGCAATCAATGCCTCCAAGTCCCGGCGGACGCTCTTTTCGCTCAGGGAGGTCAAACCGAGTTCTTCCACCACCACGTCGCGCAGGTCGCGCAGGGTGATGCCGAACCGGCGGCGTTCCAGGATTTGCAGGATCTTGTGCTGGCGGATGAGCTGTTCGTTACGGGCCATCAGCTTGCGGCTTCCTCCAGGACCTCTTCGGCCACGTAGATCGGCAAGGCCGGGCGATAGGTGACGGCCACCGCAATGGCGTCGCTGGGCCGCGCGTCGATTTCGATCAGTTCGCCATCTTTTCGCAGTTGCAGTTTGGCGAAATAGGTGTGTTCGTGCAACTCGCTGATCACCACCGCCTCGATGGTGGCTCCCAAGGCTTCCACGATGGAGACGATCAAGTCGTGGGTCAGCGGGCGCTGGGGCGCGAAATCGGGTTTGACCCGACGATCGATGCTGGTCGCCTCGTAAATGCCGATCAGAATGGGGAATTCCCGGTCCCCGTCTACCTCTTGCAGGTAAATGACTTGACTGTCACTGATCTCGCTGATGATGATCCGCGAAAGCCGCAT
>RFIQ01000495.1 GCA_003695565.1 Planctomycetota bacterium
CGCCATCTTCATCGTAGCGGCTGGTTATCACCCAGCCTGCCGGGCGGTAATGGGCTACGGCACCAGTGCACCGGCGCCACCGCCGAATCGCGGCTGATAGAACGATCGACGAGCGTGCGTCGAGCTAGATCCCCAACTCAGTTTTTGCTTGACGAAACATTTCGACAGCGAATTCGAGATCCTGCTGGGAGTGCGCGGCGGAGACCTGGGTGCGGATCCTGGCTTTCCCCTTGGGGACCACCGGATACGAAAATCCCACGACGTACACCCCCAGCTCGAGCAACCGGTCGGCCATAGCGTTGGCCAATCTGGCATCGCCCAACATGATGGGGACGATGGGATGCTCGCCGGGCACCACCTCCAAACCGAGTTGCGAAATCGCCTGGCGGAAGTACTGGGTATTGGCATGCAATCGCTGGCGGAGTTCGGGATTTTCCTCCAACAGGTCCAACGTTTTGAGGCTGGCCGCCACGATCATCGGTGCGACCGAGTTGGAGAACAGATAGGGGCGCGACCGTTGCCGGAGCAGGGACACGATTTCCTGGCGGGCGGAGGTGTATCCGCCGCTGGCCCCGCCCAACGCTTTGCCCAGCGTACCGGTGAGAATGTCGATTCTCCCCATCACTCCATGAAATTCGTGGGTACCTCGCCCACCTTCCCCCATGAAGCCGACCGCATGCGAGTCATCGACCATCACCAGCGCATCATACTTATCGGCTAGTTCGCAGATGGCGGGCAGATTCGCCACGATACCATCCATGGAAAACACGCCGTCGGTGGCGATCATGCGAAACCTGGCTGTAGACGCCTCCTGCAACTTCTGCTCCAGATCTCGCATGTCATTGTTCTTGTAGCGAAATCGCTGAGCTTTGCACAGCCGGATGCCGTCGATGATGCTGGCGTGGTTCAATTCGTCCGATATCACCGCATCTTCCGCTGTCAGCAGCGTTTCGAACAAGCCACCGTTGGCATCGAAGCAAGAGGAATACAGGATCGTATCATCGGTACCCAGGAAGACGCTCAGCCGCGTTTCCAGTTCTCGATGGATCTGCTGTGTGCCGCAGATGAATCGCACACTGGCCAGCCCATAACCCCAACGATCCAAGGCCTGGTGGGCCGCATCGATGATCTGCGGATGGTCGGCCAGTCCCAGGTAATTGTTGGCGCACATGTTCAGCACTTCCCGCCCCTCGGTCCGCACGCGAGCGTCCTGCGGAGACTCCAGGATGCGTTCCCGCTTGGTCAGTCCTGCAGCCTCGATGGCCGCCAGTTCTTGCACCAGGTGATCGCGAAATCTGTCATACATGCCCGGGGCTCCTGCAGAAGTCTGAGTTCGGTCCAGTGCTGCAATGCAAACAAGAAGAAATGGCGGGGCAGGACTTGCCCACCCCGGCAGGTGATAACCAATTACGCGGGGGGAGATTCCCGCCAATACAAAATCACCTTCCCCGTTCGGCCTCCCTCCATCGCCTGAAACGCCTGTTGAAAGTCGCTGTAATGAAAGCGATGGGTGATCACCGGGGCGATGTCCAATCCGCTCTGCAGCATCACCGTCATCTTGTACCACGTCTCGTACATTTCGCGGCCGTAAATCCCTTTGATGGTCAGCATATTGAAGACTACCTGGTTCCAATCGATGGCGATCGGTTCCGCGGGGATTCCCAGCATGGCGATCTTCCCACCGTGGCACATATTATCCAGCATGCTGCGAAACGCATTTGGGTTGCCGGACATTTCCAGCCCCACATCGAACCCCTCTGTCATGCCCAATTCGCGTTGGACGTCGTGCAGATCCTCCTTGGTGGGATCGACGGTCCGCGTTGCACCCATGCGTTTGGCCAGTTCCAACCGCCACGGATTGACGTCGGTGACCACCACGTATCGGGCCCCGGCATGCCGCACGACAGCGGCCGCCATACAGCCGATCGGCCCGGCCCCGGTGATCAACACGTCTTCGCCCAAGACAGGAAAGGACAGCGCCGTGTGCACGGCATTGCCGAAGGGGTCGAAGATCGAGGCGACATCCAGGTCCACACCCTCATGATGATGCCACACATTGGTCATGGGCAGCGCCAGGTACTCAGCGAACGCGCCGGGGCGATTGACGCCAATGCCTTTGGTGTGGGCGCACAGGTGTCGGCGGCCCGCCAGGCAGTTCCGGCAACGACCGCAAACCACGTGCCCTTCGCCGCTGACGATATCCCCCGGGCGAAAATCGGCCACGTTTGCCCCTACGTCGACAATTTCCCCTACGAACTCGTGCCCCACCACCATCGGCACGGGAATCGTCTTTTGCGCCCAGGCATCCCAGCGATAGATGTGCAGATCGGTACCGCAAATCCCGGTGCGATCGATACGAATCAAGCAATCGTTGATGCCGATAGTCGGTTCGGGTACATCCTCCAACCACAATCCCGGTTCGGCTTTTCTCTTGACCAGTGCTTTCATGGCAGTCCGTTTCGGACAGGGACCTCGATCGGGTATAATCATCCGCCTACCCGGCCGCTACGCGACGGCTTGTCCCCTAGCCTACAATCAATGGGCCGAGGTAGGGTAGGGGGGCATCCGCCGGCGCTTTTCACATCTTCTAGCAGGAGACAACTCGTATGTCCCAAGCGGAATCCTCCCCGAACCGTGCGTCCAGCCGCTCGCTCGATCGTCGTGGCTTCGTCCGCACATCCGTTGCCGCAGGCGTGGCGGCGGCCACTCTGCCAACCAGGGCTGCACCGCCCCGTACGGGCGAAGTCGTCATCGGCGAGGGCGATCATCGATTCCGAGTCCACCATGATTGGCCCCAATTACCTGAAAAATACTCGTGGCAAACGACCCACAACGTGGCCATCGACCGCGCCGGCAATTTGTACGTGATCCATGAAGGCCGACAGGAACTGGCAGACCACCCGAGCATTTTCGTATTCGATCCCGAAGGCAGATTCGTGCGTGCCTTCGGCCATCAATTCCAAGGCGGCGGCCACGGGCTGGAAGTGCGAGAAGAGAATGGAGAAGAATTCCTGTACGTCACCGGGTACCAACAGGTCAAATGCTTTGGCAAGCTGACGTTGCGGGGAGAGATTATCTGGCTCAGATTCGCTCCGATGAAAAGCGGTGTGTACGCTCCGGAAGAAGCCGTGGCGCCGAAAAAGGTATGGGGACGCGATCGCTTTATGCCGACCAACTTCGCCTTCCTGCCCGACGGCGGATTCCTGCTCGCTGACGGCTACGGGTCGTATTTCATCCATCGCTACGACCGACACGGTGAGTGGGTGAGTTGTTTTGGCGGCCCCGGAGACGGGCAGGGAACGTTCAATACGCCTCACGGGC
>RFIQ01000496.1 GCA_003695565.1 Planctomycetota bacterium
GGGTTGCTCCGCGGAGCCGCTTTCATTGTAGCTAACGCAACCCGCTCAGTCAGGTTTCGCCCCGATTTCCAGTTTTCCCGTTTTTGCCGCAGCCGTTCGGTGCGGGCCGGCGACCTGGTTGGGGCGTTCTCCCGAATGGGGACGCCAGTCGACCAAGTGCAGTTCGACCTTGCGAAAACCACGGAAGTCATTGATCACGGGTCGAAAGACGACATCGATCGGATCCGCCATGGCTTCCAACTGCGGGAACCAATGTTCCGCGGTCCCGAATGCGACCGCACGCAATGAGGTGCCGGATTGTTCCAGCATCACCGCCATGTGCTTCCCGCTCTCACCCAACATCTTCGGTGGGCCCGCTAAGTGGACTTTGGTCGTGCACAGCAAGGGGCGCGGGTTTCCCATGCCGAAGGGTCCCATGCGCTGCATCTGCTCTACAGCCGCCAGATCGATTTGCCCTAGTACCGTTTCGGCATCGATCGCCAATTCGGGGACCGTGTCGAGCTGAGCCGACATTTCGGCCACCGTCTCCATGAACGCCATGCGGAAAGCGGCCAGGTTGGCCGCGTCGATCTTCAGCCCTGCCGCGGCCGCATGCCCTCCGCTGGTGACCAGCAAATCGTGGCATGCCTGCAGGGCCGCGTGCAAGTCCACCCCATTGGGGCTGCGGGCCGACCCGGTACCGGGTTTGCCGCCGAGTTTGTCTTGGGCGACCAACACGACGGGGCGGTGGTGGCGTTCGGCCAGTTTACCAGCCACGATGCCGATGACGCCGGGGTGCCAGTCGTCCGAGGCCAGCACGAAAGCTGGGTCGTCCGCTTGATGCAATTCTTTGATTTGTTTGTTGGCAGCCAGCAGGATGCTGCGCTCGAGTTTTTCGCGGCTGGCATTCAGTTGCACGATATACTTGGCCAGGGCATCGGCGCGCTCCGCATCTTCGGTGACCAGCAATTCGACCCCCAACGGAGCTTGTCCCAACCTGCCGGCTGCATTCAACCGGGGGGCCAGCATGAAGGCGACGTCCTCCGCATCCAGTGAGCGTTTGGTATCGGTCTGCGTCAGCTCCATCAATTTGGCCACCCCCAGCGGTGGCTTGCGCAACAGAGCCTCCAGCCCGCTGCGAACAAGAATGCGATTTTCGTCGATCAGAGGCACGACATCAGCGATGGTCCCGATGGCTGCCAATCCCACCGACTGCACGAGGAAATCGCGCAGGCGGTCGGTAACCCGGGCGCTGTTGCAATGGGCCTGGCACAACCCCCATGCCAGCTTGAAAGCCACCCCGGCGCCGCATAAGCCCGCGAATGGATAATCGGTGCCGGGCAGCCCCGGATGCACGATGGCGTCGGCTTCGGGCAAGCTCGGGCCGTATTGATGGTGGTCGGTGATGATCAGGGTCAAGCCAAGCTCTCGGGCTCGGGCTGCCGCCGCGACGCTCGCCACGCCACAATCGACGGTGATCACCAGTCGTCGCCCCCGAGCCGCCAGTTTCTCCAGGGATTCTGCGTGCAATCCGTAGCCTTCCTCCAGGCGGTCGGGCAGGTAGTAGGTCACCTTGCCGCCGAGCAATTGAATGCATCGGTAGAGAATGGCGGTCGCTGTCATGCCGTCGGCGTCGTAGTCGCCATACACCACGATTTCCTGGTCCTGGGCGATCGCTTGCATGATCAGGCGGCAGGCCTGCGGCAAACCCGGCAATGCTTCCGGGGGCCGCAGATCGTTCAGCTTGGGATGCAAGAAACTGCGCACCGCTGCCGGTTCGATCAGGCCGCGAGCGACCAGCAATTGAGCGATGATGGGAGACACGTCGCATTGCTCGACCAACGCTTCGACCAGAGCACGGTCATGGTGAGCGAATTTCCATCGCTTGCGCATCATCCTGAGGTTCTTCCTGCTTGAGTAACGCCGTTCCGACTCCTGCCGCCCCTTGGTCGCATGCGCGGCTCAAGCGATGAGGTCTTCCAGTTGTTCGACCAGTTGGCCGAAATGGGTCAACGCCGTATCGATGGGCTCGGGCGTCGTCATGTCCACTCCCGCGTCGCGCAACAAGTCCAGCGGGTCTTGCGAGCAACCCCCGCGCAAAAAGCCCAGATACGCTTCCAGAGCCTCGCGTCCCCCGGCCAGCACGCGCCGTGACAGGGCGATCGCCGCCGCCAGCCCCGTGGCATATTTGTACACATAGAACGCTCGATAGAAGTGCGGGATCCGCAGGCATTCCAGATCCAGTTCCGGATCCAGCGCGAAATCGGGACCAAAGTAGTCTTCCAGCAACTTGTGGTAGGTTTGCCGGAAGGTCTCGATCGTCAGCGGTTGGCCGGTTTCCGCCATCTCGTGGGTTAGCTTCTCGAATTCCGCAAACATCGTTTGCCGCACGATAGTGGCCCGGATGCTGTCGATTTCGTGGCCGATCAGATAAGCCTTCAAACGCGGGTCATCGGTGTGCTCCAGCAAATAATGCGTCAACAATTGCTCGTTGAACGTGCTGGCCACCTCGGCAACGAAAATCGTGTAGTTGTAATACTGGTAGGGCTGGTGCCGGGACGAGTAGAAGCTGTGCATGGAGTGCCCCGCCTCGTGCGTCAGCGTGAACAATTCGTTCAGCACCGTGGGTTTGTAGTTCATCAGGATATAGGGATCGCCGTCGAATGAACCGCAACTGAACGCACCGCTCTGCTTGCCACGGTTGGGGTAGCGATCGCACCACCGCCCGCGCAAACCTTCAGCCAGGGTCCGGCAATACTCTTCGCCCAGCGGTTGCAGCGAGGCGATGACGACATCGACTGCTTCGTCCCAGGACTTGTTGAACTCCACATCGGCCAGGATGGGGACGTAGGTGTCGTAATGGTGGATTTCATCCAAGCCCATCTTGCGGCGACGCAGATCAAAGTATTTGTAAACCGATGGCAAGTGCTGGCGCACCGTAGTCAACAGGTTCTCATACACCGATCGCGGCACGTTGTCGGGGAACAGGGCGGCATCGAGGCTGGAGGCATACCGTCGCGCGCGGGCATAGTACACGTCGGTGTGAATGCTGCCGGCCAAGGTAGCGGCGAGTGTGTTTTTGTGTGCATCGAATTGTTCGTAGTACTGATGGAAGGCCCGGCGCCGCACGTCCCGATCCGGGGAGACCAGGAATTGCTGGAAAGTCGCGTTGGTCAGCTCGATCTTCCTACCCTGCTGATCCTCCACATAGCCGAACCTCAAGTCCGCGTCGCTCAACTGGCGGAACGCCTTGCTCGGCGTCGAAGCCATTTCGCCCTGCATGGCCAGCAGGCGTTCCTCGGAGTCGCTGAGGGTGTGGTCGCGGTAGCGGATGATCCGTTCCAGGAGCAAGCGATAGGGCTGCAGTTCGGGAGCCTCGAGGAAGGTGCGCATGGTCTCCTCGGGAATCGCCAGGATCTCCGGGCGAATGTAACTGGCAGCCTGCCCCGCCCGCACGGCCACGCTCTGGTAGCGAGCCACCAGGGCCTGGTAGGTCGGATTGGCCTGGTCCTCGGCGGATTTGAGAAACGCGTACGTGCCCAGGCGTTCGGCCAGCCGATCGAGGCTCAGGTCGAATTCCAGGCACTCCCGCAGCACTTGGGGGCTCTCGGCCAACCTGCCCCGAAATTGCTCGTAACCCTCGATCTGCGACTCGAATCGCCGGAAATCCTCCTCCCAAGCTTCGTCGGACGGATACAGGCTGGTCAAATCCCAACGGTCTTGCTCCGGGACTTCATGCCGGTCAGGAAGACGATGCAGGTCCGTGTCGGTTGGTGTGGCCATCGAGTCGATTTGTCCCATCAGGAGAGAGTCGGCGGCGGGGATCGCCGCGAAGTCGAATTCGCAAAAAGGTCGTGCAGGGCGGCGGGAAATGGCTCCCAACGCCAGCCGATGATTCTACGCGCTGGATCGGCGCTGGCCACCATCCCACGCCGCGCTCACCAAGAAAGGGGCTTAGCCGGCCGAGCGAGCGGCTGGTCGAGGCATCTGGCCCGGAGAGAACGTATGCCGCAGTTCGGTCGGTCGATTGCGGAACCAACTGGAGACCAACGGCAAGGTTTCCGGCCGATGAAGGCACGGCACGGGGAGATTGGCCGATCCGGCAAGCCATTGCTGTAGGGACCGGCCCAGCGACCGCCTCTCTGTGGCCGTACCAGGTCGTTTCACACAGGCTTCCACACAACCATGTCGGATCAAATACCACAGCACGGGGGAGCGGGGCGCGGCGTACGGTTCCCGGCCCGGATCGACCTCGTACAGAAATGTGAATTTCTTGCGGGCCCGCTCCAGATCGCACAACCGCCGATGCAGCCATCGCACGGCCAAGAAATCTTCGCGGAGAATGGATGCTTGTTCGAAGTGCAGTTGCTCGGCTGCCTGCCGTACTTTCGCTTCCGCCTGCTGCACGCCCCAGGGATCGCAGGCGGTCAAGAACTGTTTGGCGCGCTCGACCTGTTGCTGGTATTGGGTGCGGGAGCAAGCCGAAACGCAGGGGCCGAGGCAGGAATCGATTTCCAGTCGGATGCACCCCGGCCGTAGTTCGAGATCAAATAATTGCATCTGGTCGGCGAAGGCGCACGATTGCGAACTGTTGCAATCCCGCAAGCGGTACAAACGGTTGAGCACTTCCACGGCCCGCGCGGCGCGGCTGGCTCCCGTCAGAGGCCCGATGCACACCGATGCTTTTTCGTCAAACCGGCGTGTGGTATAGAACTGTTCCGCCGGCGGACGGCCGATGCAGATGTAAATCGGTAACTGCCGACGCGGCATGCCCTGGACGTTGAAACGCGGTTGGAAAGTGCGAATCAAGAACTGTTCCCGCAACAGCGCCGCGAATTCGCTGGGCTGTTCCTCCCATACGATAGCCGTGGTGGATTGCACGATCCGTCCCGACTTGTCCTCTTCGTTATTGGGCAGGAAGTAGCTCACCAGCCGGTTGCGTAACGCTTTGGATTTGCCGACATAGATCAATTGGCCGGCTGCATCCAGCATGCCGTACACGCCGGGGTGCCGAGGAACGAATTGGCGGACCAGACGTTTCAGCTCCTGGCCGCAGTCGCCATCGACCCGGCGCATTGTTCGTCGCTGCAGCGGATACAGCGCATCGGCGCCAAAATCCACGAAGGGTTGGTCCCAGATAGCTTCCATGCGCATTGCCCTTGACGATCGTCGGCGGCCTGGTGCCAGCAACCGCGCCAGCCACAAGGATCCCTTGCTTCAGCGCGTCTGCTGAGGAGAAGCCGCCATTATGCCGCGAGGGCGCCGAGCCTGGCAACGCGACTTCGGGGCTGCGTCTTCGCGCGGGGCCGGGTCACCGTACCGGGTGCATGGTTCGCGCGGGGGGACACATCGGCCGAACGTGCCGCGTGCCAGCCGCTGGTCCACTGTACCCCGTAATGCTGCTGTGCCTTAATGCTGGCAATGCGCCGTCGCGACGGGTGCATCGCTTCAGTAACGAAAAAAGCCCGTTTGGCGTGCTGCCAAACGGGCTTTGCTGCGGAGATCCTCGAGAATCGCAAACGGTTTGGGTTACGGATTGATACCGTACTTCTCTTCCTCTTCCTCTTGGATGATGATGCGCGGTGTAACGGTCATCATAAAGGTGCTCGTTTCGCGGCCGATGGCCGTGTTCTTGAACAGCCGATTCAGGTACGGGATCTTGCTCAGGATCGGCACGCCGCGTTCCAATCGGCCCTCTCGCATCCGCTTGATGCCGCCCAACAGGATCGTACCGCCGTCGGGTACGCTGACGGTGGTGGAGATGCTGGTGGTAGCAAAGCTGGGTTGCTGGACCGTGGTACCCTGACGAACGGTCTCCTGGTCCTGATTCTGGTTGGTAATGATCCCAGCCGGATCGAGGATGTTCGTCCCAGTCGTATCCGAGGTGGTGCGCGTCGTCTCGCTTCCCTCGAAGGTGAAGGTGTCGACTCGGTCGATTTGCGTGAAGGACGGATTGAGCGTCAGTCGCACGAACCGCTTGTCTTGAGACACGGTGGCCTGGACATTCAGGATGGTACCTTCGTTGAGCACCGTGATGACCGGTTGCTGTGCCACGGCAAAGTCACCCACGACGGGGATCAACGATGTGACGAAGGGGCGTGAAGTCGTATCGGTGATGGACGCGAATTGACCATCGAACATCGTCACCCGCGGTGCTTGCAAGACCTGAGTTCGCTGGTCTCCTTGTGCCGCATTCATGAAGAAGAACATCTCCAGGTCGCTGAGGATGGCAAACCCCAGGCTGGCACCGGAGGCAGCGTCGAAGCCGCCGAAGGCTGGTACGGCGCTGGTGAAGCTGTCCTGGGCCAATCCGATGTCGAAGTCCGGCGTGAAGGGAATTGGGCTATTCGGATTGAATGCCGATCCCAAACCGACGACTGTGCTCGGCCCCTGATCGTCCTCGGGCAACTGCCGTACGTTGTCATCGATACGCAGATCGAAGTCGACACCGATGCGTTCGAAGAAGTTGTCGGTCAACGTGATGAACTTGACTTCCACGGTGACTTGCAAGTCCTGCAATCGGCGAAGCGATTCCAACAGATCGGCGATTTTCTCGTGCGTCGTCTGCGGTGCACTGACGACGATCGACAGGTTGGAAGGATACGGCAGAATCGTGCTGGTTCCGCCATTGGCCAACCAGGAATCGGGCTCGATCGTTTGTTGAATCAGGTTGATCAAGGTGTCGAAATCAGCCATGGCTGCACCGCCACCCAAGGGTGCGGGACCGGCCATGTTCATGGCGCCCCCGCCCAGCAGGCCTCCGCCTACGATGGGGCCACCACTGCTGCCCAGCCCGCCGAGGGCTCCCAACCCGCCGAGTTGTCCCGGCAGGTTGCCGCCGGGCAATCCATTGTTCATCTGGCCCAAGACCCCCGCATTCGGATCCAGCGTGGCCGAGGCCAGTTGCACGTTGGCGGCGATGCCAGGAGGCGGTGAAGTCCGAGCGACCAGGCCTCGGCTGGCGATTTCATAGGCGTGACGCATCGCGCCCGCCATGCCGCTGTCGTTGTCGTGGATGAAGTTCGGGATCGGCAGAACCAGGTCCTTCACGCTGTAGGTTCGCTGAACATTGGCTTGCGCCGTGTTGCGTGCCGAGGTGATGATCAGGACTTCGTTGCGGATCTGATAATCGAGGTTGTGCGGGTTGAGCAACAGGTTGAGCGCACTGCGCAACTGGATCTGAGATGGCAGGCTGAGGGTCACCGGCATTTCCGGCGTGTAGCCCTCGGCTGCCAGCGAAGCTTCATCGATGTGGATCAGGACGCCCGAAACATCGGACAGGACCTTGGCAACTTCGTTCAGCGGACGGTTCTTGAAGTCCACCAGAACTGGGCTGCGCAAGCGTTCCCAGATCGCCCGTTCGGCTTCGCTCATACCCTGCTCCGATTCGGGTACGATCCGAGCGCGGGACCGAGTCAGGTCCTGCCACCGCTCGACATCACCCCAGATCAAGGGCTGGGCATCGGTGACCGCACAGCCCAGAGCAGCGCGGTCCACATCGTTCATGGCATCGATGAAGATGTCCTGGCGTGCTCGGCGAATCTCCTCGTACTCGCCAATTCGACGGGCGTTGCGGGCATTGGAGATCAACAGAGCCGCGATCGTGGAGTTGCGATCCAGTTCGCCGACCTGCTTGGCCACGGTCTCCGCAGCCAGGAAGTCCCCTTTGTCCATCAAGTCGTTGTAGGTTTCGACCAGTGATGCGATCTGCTGGTCGATCTTGAATTTCTGCTCTTCTTCCATCGCGATCTGTTCGGTGATCTCGCGATTGCGACGATTCTGGTCGATGGCCGCCCGGTTTTGCGTCATGAAGACTTGATGCGCGGCGATGGCCCGGTCGACGATGGTCAACATCTGCTTGCGAGCATTGGCATCCAAGTTGGCTTGCGAGACGCGAACGCGCAACGTCTGCAGCCGCTCGGCCACCACCTCCGGTTCCGTCTCCCGATGGGCCTCGGCCGCTGCGATTTCGCCAGTGATTTCGGCCATCAACCGTTGTCGTGCGGCCAGTTCGTCGGCATCGACCTGCGCGGCCGGACCAGCAGGTCGGGGAGCCGACACGAGCTGGACCGTCTGCATCGAACTGAGCTTGTCCTTCAACTGGTTGCGAATGGCCGGATCCATTTCTCCGGCGTACTGCCAGGCCTGCTTGAATTGCTCCATGGCACCTTCGCGGTCGCCGCGGCTGAGCAATTCCAGCCCCTGCCGGTAGAGTTGCTCTCCCGTGATGCCGGAAGGAACGCCAGCCGGTGCTACCGGGTTGCCCTCGGAGCTGGCCGCGCGTGTCTCGGTCGTATCCGCTGCCGGATCGTAAACGCCTGGTGCAACCGAATCGCTGCCGTTGGCACCGGCCTGTGCACCAGCCGTCTGCACTGCTGCAGCCGGGATGTTGTTCAAGGCGTCGATGACCTGCTGTCGCCGGACCCCCTTGTTCAACAAAGCGGCTTCGACCTCCTTCAAACGCGTCTCGATGGCCGCGTTGGGCGCGGCGAGCGTTTGACGTTCCCGCAGGGCGTGAGCAAAGGCCTGCGCCGCCTTGCCCGTGTCGTCTGCCTCGCTGGCGTAATCCAGCCACGCAAGTACGCGATCGGCTGCCGGATTCGCTGTGGAATCACCTACGGATCGGGTCGGCGATGCCGCCTGGCCGTAGGCGCTGTCCACCACTGCAGCCGACATCAACATCGGCGATAGCAGTGCGGGGGCCAACCACATCGCGCCAGGTGCCCCCAAGCTCAAGATCCGTTTAAGCCAACGTCGTTTTCGATTTGACTTTACCTGACTCAACGCGACTCTCCTTCTCGGCGATGGTAAGCAACCGGATGACCGGCCATGCGAAC
>RFIQ01000497.1 GCA_003695565.1 Planctomycetota bacterium
CCTTGTCGCCAAGTCCGCAAATGTGACGCAGACTATTCATCCTTCGACGTTTTTCCCTGGCGAGGGGCGCGCGGCGCTGGAACAGGGGGACGGGTGGGACGCTGGTCGAGCGGATCGAAGAAGCGCATGTTCTTGCCGACGCGGTCGTAGTCGCCCAGATCTTCGCGCATCGCTTCCGCCAGCCTCAAGAGCCGCGCGACCACGTCCGGATGCTCGGCGGCGACGTTGGTCGTCTCCCCCAGGTCGTTTTCCAGGTCGACCAGAAAAGGTTCCTCAAAGCCGACGCGGTCGGACGGAGCGATGTGCGCGTTGCGGCTGAACGGAGCGGCACCGATCGGCTCCTTTTCACGCGGCAGATGCAGTTTCCACTTGCCTTGGCGCACGGCTTGTAAATGGACGCGCAAATAATAGAAAAACGTCTTGTCGGGATTGGCCTGGTCGAACTGGCCGTGAAACAGGTGCCGAATGTCTTCACCATCGATGACGCGATCCGACGGAACATCGGCTCCGGCCAGGGCAGCAAAGGTTGGCAAGATGTCCATCGTCGTGGCGATCTGGTCGCACACCGTCGCGGCCGGTACGCGGCCCGGTCCCCACAAAATGGCCGGCACGCGCACTCCGCCTTCGAACGTCGATACTTTGCCGCTGCGCAAGGGGCCGGCCGAACCGCCATGGTCGCTCGGCAAGTGCCCGTCCGCGTGATTCTTGTTCTTGATCAGCCACGGACCGTTGTCGCTGGTGAACAAGACGTAGGTGTTGTCGGCCAGGTCCAGCTCCTGCAGCGTATCCAGCAAGCGGCCCACGTTGAAATCGATCTCCTCGATCACATCGCCGTACAGGCCTCGCTTGCTCTTTCCACGGAAACGGTCGGACGCCGCCAGCCGCGTGTGCGGCATGGTGTGTGGAATGTATACGAAGAATGGCTCCGAGCGGTGCTGCCGAATGAACGCGATGGCTTCGTCCGTGTAGCGCTGCGTCAGCATCGCCATGTCGGCCTTGGGCTCGATCAGTTCCTCATCGCGATACAGGTTCACGAAGCGATCGTTGCTGGTCGGCGTGCCGAAGAAATAGTCGAACCCCTGCCGCGTCGGAAACAGATCGATGAAGAAATCCGTTTGCGAATGTTTCGCCAGATCCCATTTGCCGAAGCATGCGGTGGCGTAGCCGCGCGTCTTGAGCACTTCGGCGACCGTGATTTCTTCTTCGTGCAGAATCGGATGCACTTGTTTGATGTTGCCGCGCTCGGCGACACGCATCGGGTAACAGCCGGTCATCAGTGCCGCCCGCGAGGGGCCGCAAATTGGTTGAGCGTAAAAGCTGGTGAACTTCATGCCTTCGGCTGCCATCCGGTCCAGTCGCGGCGTTCGGATGTCGGGCGAACCGAAACAGCCAACGTCCTGATACCCCTGGTCGTCGGTGAAGATGATGACGAAGTTTGGCCGGTCCGCCGCAAACGCCAACCCCGCCATGCCGTGCAGCACGACGAGTAGCATTGTCATGCACATGTTGGACTTGAAGGCGCACGGCCCTTTTTGTTGCTGGTTTTTATGGCTCCAGGTTCGAAGTATCGCGGCAATTGCTGTTTTCATGAGCTCCTCAGGTCCAAGAAGGTGGGCAGACGCATCGTCGAGCGGAATGGGGTGGGAAGGGTGTGCGGGCTCGATGTGGGCACCCATCATTGTACTTAGAGCACCAATGTTTCACTTCGCTTTGCCAGGCGTTGCGCCGTTGCGGTCGTTGCGCTCTTCATCTTAATGGCATTTTCATTCCGTGGGTTTCTGCGATAAGCCGGGACTGGCGGACTCCCGAGGAATCGATGAGAATCGCGTTCGAGGAGATCGCCCTGTCAAACAGAACGTCAATCGGGCGACGGCAATCGGGAACATCTGGCAATGGTGAGATTGGGGTTGATTACGGTCGGCTATGGAGCGCGCAGGAGGCGTTGTGGACGGAGTGGAAATCGACGAGTTTCCGTGGTATCTAGTGCTGCCGTTGCTGGCCAGCGTGCTGTTTGTGTGTGGCCTGTTGTTTGTCAAAGCCGCGGGTAGCCGCGGCGTCCGTGCGTGGACGGTTACGTTTTGGGCCAACCAGTGGTCGGCCTTGTTGTTCTCGTCGCTGTGGCTGTTGGGCGGAACGATTCCCGATTGGTCCCTGTGGTGGCAACCGGTAGGTATCGCGGTGCTGTTTCTGCTAGGCCAGGCGTTGACGTTTGCCACGATCGAGCATGGGGATGTGTCGGTGGCCACACCAATTTTGGGATCCAAGGTGATCCTGGTGGCATGCCTGTTGGCGTTGCTGGTCGGACAACCGCTACGGTCGGAGGAGTGGTGGGCGGTCGGATTGGCCACGCTGGGCGTGGGATTGGTGCAGTGGGTGCCGCGGCGCCGCGGTGACTCGGTGAGTGAGAAAGCCGATCAAAATCTACGACCCACCCACCGGCCCGTGATAACTGCCCTGCTGGCGTTGTTGGCCTCGTTGGCCTTTGCGGCATTCGACGTGGCCGTGCAATCATGGTCGCCGAACTGGGGGCCGGGCCGGATTATTCCACTGTCGTTCTGGATCGTCGCATTGTTCTCGTGGGTGATTTGGCCAGCAGTTCAGTCAGGGAGGGGGTGGCCGCAGATCGTGAAGGTGCAGGTGATGGCTGGCACCTGGTTGATAGCGCTTCAGGCATTGTGCATCGTCTATACTCTCTCGGCCTTCGGGGATGCGGCGCGGGTGAATGTTGTGTACGCGGTGCGGGGCATGTGGGGCGTGTTGCTCGCTTGGTGGGTTGCTCGGATGTGGGGCGGGAGCGAAGCGGAGTGGGGGCGTTCGGTGATGCTGGTCCGGCTGGCCGGCGCAGGACTACTGAGCGTCGCCGTTGCCCTGGTGATTCTAGCGGCTGCCTGAACGGGCAATCGTTGCTTCCGCGGCTGCAGCTGCGGATGCGGGTCGGGGGCGTGACGTCGTGGTGGCGGGTGGACGGCGGCCCGGGGTTCCGCTTACGATTGCTGCCTGTGAAAGCATCTCCGGCAACGGAGCGGTAGGGCAGTGGGGCGAACGGACGGGTTTGCCCTGGCCATACCGGGCCGAAGCGGAGGGATTGGTTCGGAGCGAAAACCGCGAAATACATTTGGGGAGTAGGGTAACGATGGGACGCACGGGAGCAGTTACGTTCAAGGGAACGCCGATGACGTTGGTGGGGGAGGAAGTCAAGGTCGGACAACGCGCGCCAGATTTCGTGCTGCACTACTTCGAAGGCGGCATGCAAGAGCTGACCAACAACGACCTGCTGGGCAAGCCCACGATCGTGTCGGTGGTGCCGAGTTTGGATACCGGGGTGTGTCAGGTCCAAACCAAAAAATTCAACCAGGCGGTGGGGGAAATGGGGGATCGAGTCCAAGCACTCACGGTCAGTCGAGATTTACCGTTTGCACAAATCCGCTTCTGTGGTGCGGAAGGGCTGCAGAACATGCGATTCGCCAGCGATTACCAGACCGGCGGATTCGGCCAGGCGTGGGGGGTGATGATCGATGAATTGAAATTGTTGGCGCGCAGCGTGTTTGTGCTCGACGCCGAAGGCCAGGTCGTGCATGCTGAAATCGTTGGGGAGGTGACCGACGAGCCGGACTATGAAGCGGCTTTGGGGGCCCTGCGTGGCTGCCTCTAAGCGGGCGGTTGGTCGGTACGAGAAGGTGTTGGGGGCGGCAAAGAAAGTGCAAAAACACGGTTGTTTTAGGAAACCTTTCGTTGACTCAGCGCCGGCCCGGGCCGATAATCACGGATGGTTCGAGCCGCTCGGTCCGTGACTAGTTTGCCGCGATGGTCCCTTTTCCCCTTCGAGACATGGCTAGATGGACGAAGTTGGACTCATTTGGTGGAAAGCTCGTGTTTTGAAAGAGGGTGTTGAAGGTGACGAATATCTACGTCGGCAACTTGTCGTTTCGCGCTACCGAAGATGATCTGCGGGATGAATTCTCGCAACATGGCGAAGTAAGTTCGGTCAATATTATTACCGACCGGGAAACGGGTCGGTCTCGAGGGTTCGCATTTGTCGAAATGCCAAATGCGGATGAGGCTCAAGCGGCCATCGAAGCAACCAACGGCAAGGAAATCGCTGGTCGCGGGGTGACGGTGAACGAAGCGCGTCCGCGCACCGATCGTCCGCGGGGTGGCGGCGGAGGTGGTCGCTACGGAGATCGAGGTGGGAACCGGGGCTACAGTCGCTGAGGCGAGGATGGCCCCTAGGCTCGATTCAAGGCCGTGGCTGCGCGGGTGCGAGCGATCGGCGAGCGCTGGAGAGCTTGGAAAAGGGCATTGTGGCAGCCACATCCTTGTGCATTCAAATTGAAAAAGGCGTTGGGGAGCGATCCCCAACGCCTTTTTTTTCAATTCGGGTTGCCGACAGGGCGGGGTTGGTCCTGTGGTGTCGGCGGGAAGCGGAATCAGGAATTGGCGGTCTGGCTGAGCATGTCGGCGATGGCGTCTTCGGCCAAGGCCAGGGCTTGTGGGATCTTCTCCGGTTGTTTACCGCCGGCCTGAGCCAGATCGGGGCGGCCTCCTCCCCCGCCGCCCACGACACGGGCGACCTGTCCGACCCATTTGCCGGCGCTCAAACCACGCTCGACCAGGGACTTGCTGAGGCCAGCAACCAACAGAACTTTGCCGTCATCGGTCCGGGAGGCGAATAGCACCGCGGTGGGGCGATCGCTTTTCTGGCGAATCTGGTCGATCCACTGGCGCATGAGATTGGGCGTGGCGCCAGGGGTTTCGGTGACGATTACTGCTACACCGCCCACGTCGCGGGCGTTCTCCAGCAGGCTTTCTGCCGACACGGCTCCGCTGGAGGCCAGATTGCGGATCTGCTGCACCAGCCGCTGTTGCTCCTCCAATAACGCTGCGATGCGCTGCGGAATCTCGTTGGGGGATACATTCAGTATCCGCGACGTCTCGCGCAACATGGCCCGCTGTTGTGAATAATCGGTGGAACCCAGGGATGCATCGACCGGTTCGGATTGGGCCGCAGGCTGGTCGGGAATCTGGGCGTGACCAGATGCCAACTGCTTGCGCAAATCTCGAATCGATTGCATGAGCGACTGGGCGCGGGCGGACAACTGCATTGGGTCGCATTGCAGCAGTTCGGCGGCTTGGGCCA
>RFIQ01000498.1 GCA_003695565.1 Planctomycetota bacterium
ACGCACCGTCGCCCCTCCTGGTGAGGGGGGTGCAGTGCCGTACAGCCACCGTTGCACACTGGTTGCAAACGTCGATTCCACAGTTGCCCGCCTGCAAAACCTTGGATTCTAACCGAGATTCGACTATGATGGTGACGGTTGCTATCGCACACCCGGCGCGCGACCGAATTGGAACCGGTCGTGCCGACTCGAGAATTAAGAGGCACTCGAGTTTCTGCGCGGGGTTGCGATGGTTTGCTTTTCTAATCGGAACAGGGTATGTGAGAAAAGGTAGAGGAACTATGAGCAAGAAATTCTGGTCGGTCACGAGTGTTGCCATTGCCGCATTGCTGTGCGCACCATGCTTTGCTACAGAGCCAAAGACTGCTGCCAAGGACGCGAAATCGAAAGCCGATGTGGCATCCATCGATTTGTTCGAGGGGATGCGGGAAGGCAAGATCGAAGTCAATTTCTATCCCAAAGATGCAACGCAAGCCACCGTCGTCATCAAGAACAAGACCAAAGAACCGCTGGATGTCCAGCTCCCTGACGCCTTCGGCGCCGTCCACGTACTGGGCCAATTGGGCGGCATGGGTGGCGGTGGCTACGGCGGTGGTATGGGCGGCATGGGAGGCGGTATGGGCGGCATGGGAGGCGGCCAGGGCATGGGCGGCGGCATGGGAGGCATGGGCGGCATGGGAGGCGGTATGGGCATGGGTGGCATGGGAGGCGGCATGGGCATGGGCGGAATGGGAGGCGGCATGGGCGGCATGTTCCGCGTCGAACCCGACAAGGCTCGCAAATTCCAAGTCCCTTGCGTGTGCCTGGAACATGGCAAGAAAGATCCCAACCCACGCATGAAGTATCAGATCGTGCCAATCGAACAAGTAAACGGCGACCCACGCGTCGTGCGTCTGTGCCAGATGTTGGGTTATGGCAAGGTACCCCAAAACACGGCCCAAGCCGCGGCATGGCATCTCGCCAATGGTCTGTCCTGGCAAGAATTGGCCCACAAGAACCGCGTGGAATCGAAGTACACCGGCAACATTCGATTCTTCAACCCAGTTGAACTGCGCAATGCATTTCAAGTCTCCGCGTTGATCGAAACCGAGTACCAGCGCTACCTGGCTTCGCAAGAGTCCACCGGGTACGAAGAAGGATCACTCGCCGACGATTCCTCGGCAGTCGATACCCAGTAAGATTCCTCCACGGTTTATGTTTGGGACCAACCTATCCACAGGACGAGCGTCGCTAGCGACGCTCGTCTTATTATTGCGCTCCAGTTCTGCGCGATAACGCGGCGGGCGCGGTCGCGTGCTGCTGATCCCCACCGATTCACCGCCGCCAGGGTACAGTGAGCCTTAAACCGCATAGTTTTCCTGCAATCAATGCTTACTGGCTGTAGCTGTAGAAGGCAGATCCCAGTAATCGGCAAACGATTGGGGGGGAGTGACGGACGATTGCACCGACGATTTTCATCTTTACCGAATCGTCCATCGGATCGCCCACATGCCCGGTCAGGGTTTGCAAATAGACGGGTGATTCCACCGCCCCGAACTTGGACTTGAACCTCCGTAAGCCGTGTTGGGCCAGACGGGACGTTCCAAAGTTCAAGGTACGCAATCCGCGTTCTTTACACTGTGCGATAACGCCGTGCGCGAGGAAATCGTTGGGGCGCAGGGGAAGGGCGTTGGGATCCGCCGCAGCGTATTTGAATATGGCCTGCCGTTTCCAGTGTAGAACCACGCCCGCCGCGACCGCCTGTCCTCTCCGTCGGACCAAGCCGACGAATCCCAGTCCATTTCCCACGATTTCCTTGTGCACACGCGCAAAGAATGCCCTAGGCTGCGTTGGGACACCCAGTTTCCTCCGTGTGGCAACATGGAGGCGATAAAAGTCCTCCCAACCCTCTGGCGAATCATCGAGCTCGAACCGCAGATCACTCAGTTTCGCGCGTCGCAGGTTGGCTCTCAACTGACGCGCATAGCGATCCACAATGGCAGGGAGCGGTTCATCCAAATTGAGTCGGTGTTGCACCCAGTACGATTTGGCGGGATATCCATCCACCAACCGATCCGACTTCAGAGCCACCGCCATGCGCTCACCGATCCCCCCTCGCCCGACAAACGCCGCCAATCGGCCTACGGATTGGCCATCCGTGCCTAGAGGGGCGACACAATCGGAAAAGGGTAGAGAGAGCATTGCCCGCGGGCGAAACACGCCGCGCGTGCACAGAAATGGAATCGCCGCCACGATTCCTCCCTCTCGGATTTCGGCCAGGATGCGGATGGGCATCGCGTGGACGTCGCTGAGCAACTGAATCCATTTTGGATGATGGAATATAGTCGCTTCAGGATGCGCATCGAAGAACTGCTGGTAGGCCTGCAGGTCGATGAAGCGATGGGAGTAACCGGGCAGAGCGACGGGATGGATGTGAAGCATGGTCGGGCGTTCTCGATTCTGGTAGCTTGTCTTGGGCTACACCTCAATCTTGAACTGCCATTCTAGTTCAATTAGGGGAAGCGTGCACCCGCTTCCGGGGTCCTGGTCGCCGGCGCGATCGGCGGACCGTTTGGACAATGCTACGTGCAACAATTATAGGTACATTCCCACGTAGCCCCCCGACTGGTCAGAGGCTTGTTCGATCTGTCGCATCCGCTCGACTGCTTTGGAGAGATCTCCCGCCTGAATGTATCGATTGAATTCCACCAGCACCGCGTACTGCACAGAATCTGCCAGCCAGCGCACGATCGCCTGATTGAGCCAGGTGCACGTTTCACGAATCAAGTCGACAGTCAATTCGCAGTTCCTCGCTTCGAGATCCTGTGCATCGGTCATCACCACCCCTTCGAATCCGAACTGAATCATGCCCAGATTCGGATCGTTGGTGAGATGGAAAGTGCATTCCGCGTTGTGCAAATAATAGGTATTCAGTGTGCCGTGTTTCTCGATGGCGTGTTTGACGCGGAGCATCTTCTCAGCCAACTTGGGAGAGGCGTCCAATGGGACGTCGGTCCGCGGAACACAGCGCAGAGGCAGGCAGTCAAAACTGATTTCTACCCACTTGCCGTACTGAGGGGATGCCGGCTCCATCATTCCTTCTCCCTGGGTTGTTTTGTATCCCGATCGGTCCACGCTTGTTTCGGCGGAATGCGAAAAAGTCCGAAGCAGTGCGCTGAAGATTCCTCTCTCTCGACGCGGGGCTAACGGGCGGCTCGACTTCCTCGCACTGCAGCCACTTGTGCTTTTGCTTCGGCCAAAGCGATCTCCAGCGCCCTGTCCGCTCGGGGCAAACGATTTTCATCGACAGCCACTTTGGCTACGTATCGGACATTGGCATTGCCGTCGACCGGAATGTTGGGAGCCACCCCTTGCCGGCTGATCGCGCGACCGGTAGGCGAGTAGAACTTGGAAACGGTCAATCGCAAACCGCAGTTCAGTGCGCGGGTATGAAACAACCCCTGCACGCTGCCCTTTCCATAAGTTGTCTGTCCAATCAAGGTGCCCCGTGCGTTGTCGCGGATCGCACCAGCCAGGATTTCGCTGGCACTGGCGCTTTCACTGTCGATCAGCACCAACAACGGCACTCTCCAGGTTCCTTCAGGCCGAGCCGTGTAGTTTTGGTTCTCGATACCGTTCTTACCACGCGTGGTGACGATTCCGCCATTGTCCAGGAAACGGTCTGCCACGGCAACCGCCGCGTCGAGCCATCCTCCGGGGTTTCCGCGCAAGTCCATGATCAAGCTCCGCATCCCCTGGCGATGCAGCGTCCACAATGCGTTGTCCAACTCCGTGGCAGTCGTTTTTTGAAACGAGCTGATCTTGAGGTAACCAATACCGTGCTGGGCATCCAACAGGGTCACGTTTTCGACACTAGGTACCTCCACGCGGCGTCGCATCAATACCTGTTCGAACGGTTCCTGCTCACCATCGCGTTGCAGCAACAAACGCACGCGGCTACCTTCCGGACCGCGGAGCAAATCGGCCGCTCGATCCGCCCCTACGTCCTCGCAACGCACCGATCCGACCTCCAGAATCCGGTCACCGGCGCGCAGGCCGGCCTCCTGTGCAGGTCCTCCTCGAATTACGCTCAGAATCCGCAAAGGGCTTTCGTGCGGCTGGAGGGCAACGCCCAAGCCCACGAAATTGCCTTCGATCTGGGATTCCACATCCTGCAGTTCGGCACTCGACAGGAATGAAGAGTAGGGGTCGAGCAGCGATACAGCGCCGAACACGAATTGCATGGCGGCCGTCGCCGGGTTCATGTTCAATTGTTGTTCGGCGGCCTCCACCGCGCGGGCAACTACGGCACGGGCCTCGAATCGGTTGCGAATCCGGTTTGCCAGAGTGATGCGATGCACCGAGGTTCGAAATCGCTCGATCTGATCGGTGTTGCGGTCCGGCAAATGCAATTGGATGAATTCCGGTTCGGTCAAAGCCACTTCCAGATAGGCCGTTCCGCCCCGCACGACCTCCGTCATATCGACCGGCTCGACGTAGCTCATCTCGATTCGCGCCAGGACCTCGGAGTACAGCTCGAGGACCTGCGCCGCATTGGATTGCCGCGTAATCTCGAGAATCGATAGATCATTCAAACGACGCGTAACATCGTAGTGCAGACGCGCGATCAACAACCGACGATTCAGCGCCTCGTCATTGGGCAGCAGGCGCACTGCCCGCTCGTAATGTTGGATCGCCCCGATCCAATTTCGCTGCTGTTCCAGACGCAAGCCGTCCTGCAACCACACCTGCGGGGTGGGGGCGTCAGCCGGTGGGCGAGCCCCCTCCTGCCCCCGTGCTACCATGGGAACAATGGTACACGCCAACAAGAGACACGCAGCGGGGCGGGCAAACCAATACATGGGCACTCTTCCAAGGAGTTGACTTCGTGACAACACATGCCAGATGGTCCTTCGCCTGCCGAGCTCAACGAAATCATTCGCAGAGGCAATCGGCGGGAAAGACTCACATGCGGGCACAACTCGAAGAGCGTTTAACGAGAGCAGAGTCCGAACGCGTTTCCTCAGGCGGGCACAGCAGCCATTCCTGCTGCGCTGCGCCATTCGCTTCGGCCCCGACCAACGCACACCATCCATGCACGAAGTCGGCCCGAAAAACTATAGGACGCGACTGGTCCCAGGTCAAAGAAGTCAGCAGAAATTTCTGGCTCGCATGATCGTCGTCCCCCGTACAATCCAACCAACGAGGTCGGCCTGTTCCGGCTGGACAATTTGTAGGGCCAGGGCAGCGAAAGACACCCCCAGCCGTTGGGGGAACGCCACCTGCGCACCGCCCAGCAACTTGCCGTGAAAATGGGGGTCAAGCGGCTGATTCCGCAGTTGATTCCGCCGGCTTTTCCACGTCCGCTAGCCCGGACTTCCGGGCTGCTGCAACGCGACGCACCAGCTCATCGACGATGGTTCCCCCCAGGATTACGGCACCGATGACGGCATACTCGATGTTCGTTGGAATCCAGTCGATCAAGGTGATGGAATTGCGCAGCACTTGCATCACGGCTGCGCCGATAACTACGCCCAGGATGGTTCCCTCGCCGCCGCGCAAGCTGCAACCGCCCAGCACGGCTGCGGCGATGGCATAGAGTTCGTAGAAGTTGCCGAAATCGACCGGTTGGGCACTCCCCACATCCAAAACGAACAGCAGCCCCCCCAGTCCGCTGAGCGCCGCGCAAATAACATAGGCCAGAATGACCATGCGGTCGGTATTGATACCGCTGAACCGGGTAGCTTCCTCGTTCCTACCCAACGCCAACATGTACCGCCCATATACAGTGAGATTCAGGAACACGGCCGCTACCACCGTTACCAGCAACATGATCAGCAAGGGATTGGGGATGCCAAAATCGGTTCCCGGCAACGGGATCTGCCCTTGCGACCAGTTTCGCAGGAAGGAGAATTCACCCCGGAATCCTTGGGTCTGGTCGTTGACGATTCCGCGCGTGGCCCCGCGATAGATCAGCAGGCCGCACAATGTCACGACGAAGGGTTGCAACCGCAACTTGGTGATCAACAGCCCATGGGACAGCCCGATTCCCAATGCGATGGCAGAGATGGCGGCCAGTGCGGCGAGCGGGGACCACTCTAGTTCGACCAACATCCATGGGAACAGGCAACCTACCAGGCAGACCACCGAGCCGATCGACAGGTCGATTCCCCCGGTGACGATGACAAAGGCCGCACCGATCGAGATGATCCCGAACAGAGCGCTGCGACGAATCAAGTTCTCGATGTTGAATTCGGTCAGGAAGCGATCGCTGAGGATCGCTGTCATGACGCAGATGAACACCAATAGACCGAAGATCCCCAAAATCTTTTTCATGCGTGATCACGCCTTCGTGGTTTCTAAAGTCGAACCGGTAGCCAGGTGCATGATGTTCTCTTCGGTCACCTGATCACCGGTCAATTCTCCCATCAATCGCCCTTCGTGCATCACCAGGACGCGGTCGGACATACTGATCACTTCCTCCATCTCGCTGGAGGCGAACAAAATGGCCACACCCCGCTCGGCCAGTTCTTCCATCAGGCGATAAATCTCTTGCTTCGCTCCGATGTCCACGCCGCGCGTCGGTTCATCCAGCAGCAGCACGTCTGGGTGCATCGACAGCCATTTTCCGATCACTACTTTTTGCTGGTTGCCACCGGACAAGTCTTGCACACGCTGCCGCGGGTCGGCCACTTTGATGCGCAACTGGTCGATCATTTGCGCGGTATCTTCGATTTCCCGCCGGCGATTCTGAAACACACCCGCGACCTTGTGGCGCGCCAGTCCCGGCAGTCCGATATTCGTCCGGACTGCCATCTCCAGAATCAACCCTTGCTGTTTTCGATCCTCCGGCACTAGTGCGATACCGGCCTCGATTGCGTCCGCACAGGACCGAAAACGGTACCCGCGACCGCCCACTTTGACCTGGCCTCCCACCGCCGGTGCGACACCGAACACGGTATTCAACAATTCGCTGCGTCCGGCGCCGACCAAACCTGCCAGGCCCACCATCTCGCCGGCGTGGACCGTCAAGTCGATCGGATGTTGCGGCCAGGCGAGTGTCCGTAGGCCGCGCAATTCCAGCACCGGTTGGCCGATGGCATGCGGACGGCGGGCATAGAATTGGCTGATGTCGCGTCCCACCATCAATTGAACCATCCTGTCGTGACTGATTTCCTCGCGAGCCAATCGTCCGGCATTGCGTCCATCGCGGAGCACGGTGACTTCGTCTGCCAATCGTTGGACCTCGCCCAGACGGTGAGAAATATAGATCACCGCCACACCTTCGGCCCGCAGTTTGTCAATGACCTGAAACAACGCCTCGGCCTCGCGCTGCGACAAACTGCTGGTGGGCTCGTCCATGATCAGCACCCGGGCATCGACCGACAGAGCCTTGGCGATTTCCACCATCTGCTGCTGAGCAATCGTCAAGTCGGAAACCAAGGTATCCGGCGAGATATCCAGCCCCACGGCCTGCAGGTACTGCCGCGATTGCTGGCGGATGGACGCAAAATCGATCAAGCCCAACCTACGCGGCTCGCGTCCCAGAAAGATATTGGCTCCTACCTCCAGATTGTCACACAGATTGAGCTCCTGGTGGATCAACGCAATTCCATGCCCCAGAGCCGAGCTGACATTCTGCAACACGGTGGGCCGATCGTCGACGACCAATCGCCCCGCATCGGGTTGCAGGACGCCCGCCAGGATTTTCATCAACGTGCTTTTTCCCGCGCCGTTCTCGCCAATCACCGCATGGACGCGGCCGGGAAAGACGCTGAGAGATACTCCGTCCAGCGCTTGTACCCCGCCGAACCGCTTGCTGATCGCGTCGACTTGCAGGATGGGAGTGTCGGATCGGTTCGCACCAGTTTTCATCACCAACAATCCGTCTCAGCAAGCCTAACGAATCAGCCAACGCGATTACGGAAATGCGATTACGGAGGCGCCTTGGACCGCCAGGAGTTTCCTATCGGCGAACCTCCTCCCTCGCGCGTCGCTGGGGAACAGGTCCGCCGGTAGGGCGTCGAAGGGGTAGCGCCTACTGTTGCCCCAGATTCTTCTTCAGTTCAGCCCAGAATTCGTCGACGTTGTCTTGGCGAATCTGCCGCGCCGGAATATCGACGATGCGATTCTCCGGTACACCCAGTTCCTCCAGCGTTTGTCCGCGACACAATCCCGCCAGGATGCGGATCGACTGCCGGCCGTACTCGAAGGGATTCTGCACGACCGTTCCGTGCACGTATCCCTCCTTGATGCCTTGCAGCGTTTCGTCCGCTTCGTCGAAGGCGATGACCTTGATCTTGCCCAATTTGCCTCCTTGCTTGAGCGCTTCGAGCATCAACGGCGGATTGTATGCGAACAGACCGACCATGGCAGCCAGATCGGGATGGCGGGACATGGCGTCTTCTGCGTTGGCCTTGCCCTTGGCCCGGTCGAACTGGTCGGTGTAGGTTCCCACGATGTGCCACGGCCCTTCCTGGATTTCGTTCTCGAAGGGATCCGACCGGTTGGGATCGGCCGGTCGGCCCAGGATCGCATCGACGGTACCCTGCCACCTGCGTCGCGCATTATCTTGTTCCAAACGCCCGATGAAGATAGCGATCTTGCCTCCGTCGGGAATCGCCTCGCGCACCAATTCACCGCACATTCGACCGGCCACGTAATTGTCCATGCCGATGTAACACAGTCGGTTCGACTCGGGGGCATCGGAGTCATGCGTAATGAGTTTGCAGTATTTGGCGGCCTTGTTCAGCAGATCGGTTTGGTTGGCCGGGTCGATGGGGCTGATGGCGATACCATCGACTCCTTTGGTGAGCAAGTCCTCGACGATCCGTTTTTGATCGGAGATTCCCTCGGCGGGCATGTGGACTTCCACATCGGCATTGAATTCCTCTCCCCCCTGCTTGGCGCCGGCTTCCGCGATCACCCAAAACGATGCCACCCCGTTGGTGACGTAGGCCAATTGAGGACGGTCGGTACCGCTGACATCGCCGCCGGACGATGATTTGGACGATCGATTGCAGCCAATCGTCAGAATCACCGCCACAGCCAGGCAGCTCATTCCGATGGCGCTGCGACGCAATAAATTGTTCATTTGCCAACCTCTTTGTGGATGATGCAATCGATTATGCTCGCCATTGGCGGCTCGTTTCGGAACGGCTACGAATGTGTTTGTTCCTTATGATACCCGTCAGGCGGGCGGCGGATACACCGCCCGCAATTTTCGGCCGTCCTGGGGTTGCGATCAACCGGGCTGCGATCCACTGCCGGGTAACTCGACTTTAGCTCCCGTGCGCGCACTTTCGTAGATCGCACAGATCAATTCGACGCTGCGCCGCCCCTCGTAACCATCGATCAGGGGTTTGCGGCCCTCGGCCAAGGCATCCAGGAAATCGCGGAATAGCGCGGCATGGGCGTGGTGTCCGATCGCGGCTGGATCGGCTGCGCCGCCACCGGTCTTCGTTTTCCCCTTCATCGCCTGGCGAAATGCCTCGTCCTGCTGGGTTGCATCGGCAAATTCCCATTTGATGATGTCCTCTTCTTCCAGGATGGCGGTGCCATGGGAGCCGGCCAATTCGATTTTCTTCAAGGACCCCGGCCAGGCCGCGGTGGTGGCCTCGATGACTCCCAGCGCTCCATTGGCGAAACGCAGGGAAGCGGTCGCCACGTCCTCGACCTCGATCCGTTCATGCGCCAAGGTGGCGGTGTGGGCCATTACGTCGGCCACCGGCCCCATCAACCACAACAGCAGATCGACGCTGTGGATCGCCTGGTTCATCAGCGCCCCACCTCCGTCCAGCTTCCAGGTGCCACGCCACGCCCCGCTGTCGTAGTACTCTTGCGTGCGATACCACTTCACGTACGCATCGCCCAGGGTCAGCCGACCGAATCGGCCGGCTTCGACGGCGCCCTTCATCGCGCGGCTCGATTCGTGAAAACGCGACGGGAAAATGGTAGCCAACTGCACTCCCGCCTTCTCGCAGGCCTCGATCATGGCATCGCAGCGTTCGACGGTCACCTCGAGTGGTTTTTCAACGATCACGTGCTTGCCCGCTGCGGCCGCCGCCAGACAGGGTTCCAGGTGCGCGCCGCTGGGCGTGCAAATGGTGACGACTTGAACGCGCTGGTCGGCCAGCAGTTCGTCCAAGGTAGCGTAGGCCTTCGCTCCGAATTCGTCTGCAAACTGTTGCGCTGCCTCCGGTCGTCGGCTGGTGCAGGCTACCAATTCTGCATCGGGCAGATCGGCGATCGCCTTGGCATGGAACCGAGCAATCATGCCACATCCGATGATTCCAAATCCGATTGTCATCTCAGCAATTCCCTCAGGGCGAAATGAAGAACGAGCATTCCGTGTTGTTGGCCGTGTATTGATTGTCTAGGTTTTCGTATATCAGGCATGCGTGAGGTTTGCCGCCAGGGACTCGCGGGTTACTCTTTGCCGCCAGGGACTCGTGGGTTACTCTTTGCCGCGAGGGACTCGATGCTGCGGCTGCATCGTCGGAGTGCTCGGCTGGTGCGACGTCTGTCGACGGACCCGCCGAGCACAATTTGAGTGGCATTTCCGCCAGTGGATCGTCCACCCGCAAGGCTTGTTGGCCGCGAAAAATCTTTTCCAACGGACGGCCGATCAACTCGCCTCGCCAACCTTGCAACAGTGTCGGCAACTCCTCCTCCGTCTGCTGCG
>RFIQ01000499.1 GCA_003695565.1 Planctomycetota bacterium
CGACCGGGCCACCAAGACAATGACCTACGTCGGTGAAACCGTAGCACCCGACGGCAGCAAGGTGAAGTTCAAGAACGTAACGGTTTACAACGACGACGGGTCACGTACCATGACCATGTACATGGGCGGCGCCGACAGCGAAGAATTGCCCAAAGCCATGGAAATCCACTACACCCGCCAACCTCGTAAAAAGGCGCGCGACCAGGCACCCGATGCGCAACCTGCCGCAGTCGTGGACTGAAGTTCGTACTCCCGGCTTCAACTAGAAACCGTCACCGAGTCCTTAGGGACGCGGTCTTAAAGGGCGAGCGCCCTGGGCGACAGTTCAAGGGCCGCCCACAAAGCGGCAGCAAGGACATTTCCCAAGGACTCGGTGGCGCAGCGACGCGGTTCGCAGGGACTTGCCGGACCATCGTATTTTGATCTGCAAGCCCCTGGGATCGCCGTCTTTCGACGGTCAGGCACGCACCGTCGCGAGCCGCATCTATTCTGTTGCTGGCGAGGGCTTGTCGAAGCCGTTGCCGCCGGCGAGGTCTTGTTTAGCCCGTCGCCGCGGGCAAGGCTTCGTTGGGGTGATCTGCCGCGTGCAATCGATCCACGGCGAAGGAGTCCCTTTCGGCGAAAGGGACCCACGTGGTTTGGACCTGCCGAAGCGTCTTCGAAGTCCGATCACGGGAGGTGGGGATTCCACGTGGCTTGCATCCGCTGGATGCAAGTCGGACCAGGGCATGAGATCGGGCAATCGCGCATCTGAGTTGCGCTGCCCCAGTCGCGATTCGCATGATCCCCCTCCCGGCTGCGGGCGAAGGAGGCGCGAAGGGGAATCGGCGATTACACGCGCGATCTCCCGCACCGACCTCCCCGGTGAAGAGGATTGCAATCACCGAAGTGTCATTTCGGATGGCTCACGGGGGTGGTGGGAGAGAACAGGCAACCGGGGAGGTGCGCTGGAATGATTCACAAAGTAGCTGCGGAAGCGCAGACTGGGGAATTCCACGTGGCTTGCATCCGCCGGATGCAAGTCGGACCAGGGCATGAGAAACTGGCAAATCGCATCTCGGTCCACCCATTACCGTAGGCGAAGTTTCTTTCCTCCCCGCTGGCGAGCGGTTGCTTTGAATCGTTGCCGCAGGCGAAGATTCGTCGGAGTGATCTGCCGCGTGCAATCGATCCAAGGCGGGGGAGTCCCTTTCGGCGAAAGGGACCCACGTGGCTTGCGCTCGGCCACGACAAATCCATGCGAGCGTCCTTGTCGATGCGGTCGAAGAGTCCAACGCAAAAAACGCAGAGACGAGGAGACGCAATGGTAGCGGCAGGCTGCCGATTGGATTGGAGGGCCGGCGCTGGAAGCGAGCCGGTCTGCCCAATCCCGCGATCGACCGCTGAGTACGCCCTTGTGACCTTGCGTTTCCATCCCTGTTGCGTTGTCGCTGTCCTGAACGCCGTTCGCGCCCATCTTCTCGTTGCGTTTTCGCGCCTTTGCGTTCCTACCCTCGACCTCGGAAATTCTGGAACGATTTGATTTTTTCGACAAGAGTTCGGCGCTGGAGGTTTCCTGAGCGGCCAGCGATTCGACTCCCGAGGTTTCCAGAAACACTTACATGCACATATTTGTAAACGCCCTCTGCGGATTGTTACCCTGACTGAGGGAGGCACTGGAGATGTAGTTAACAGAAAAGGTGGAAGTATTATCGGTGTTGGCGTGTCAAGTCCGATCGTGGGAGGTTCACGTTTGATTGGTGCCGGACCGTTGTCCGGCTTTTGTCAAGCCTATAGCGCATCTGAATGCGACCTTGCTTCGCCCTACGACTCGCGTCGCCGGTCCACTCGTCGGCGACCTAGCTCTGCTGCAAGAAGCATTTTTTGGAGCGTCCGGGTGGCTGGCGAGCTTTCGGCTTGTGTGGTTCTTACTAATTCGTGCGTTGCTGCGCGCACGATCTGCTGTTTCGGGCTTGGCGAATTGTCTGGGTAAGCCCTGGGGCACCGGCAGATCGGGCGCTGCCGGTGCTTCCCCGCGGGACGGCCACGGGCAGAGCTGCCGAAACGATGAACGCTACCGGTCGAGGGACGGTTCGACTGGAATCCGTTCGAGCTGCGTGATCTTGCCGACGTCCATGTGAGCGCCACCGACGACGACCAGATCTTTTTCGCGCCACGGTAGAAGTCGATGGAAAAAGCGAGGGTGCTCCAGTTGCCCTACGTACTGCCATTGCTGGGCCCCCTCTTCCGGATTGCTCAACGCTTGAATGGAACCTGACATCGTCGTCACGTAGAGCGTATTACCTACGGCAAAAGCAGAACAACCAAAGCCATCCATGGCCCCGCCAAGAATGTTGGCGGCGGCGCTCCATGCCTCAGTTCGCGGATCGAAAACAGCGACCTCGGTCGTCGGACCGCCCTCGGGCCGCATACCGCCGATGACGTACAGGCGACCGTCGAATGCGGCTACCGCCAGAGCACGCCGTTGAAAAGGAGGTGCGGGCAGCGGTTGCCAGCCAGCATCGACGTTCTCTAGGTCGAGTTGCCAAGCCGTATTGTGCCATCGCGTCTCCTCGCCGGGGACCATTTCCCACCCTCCAACGACATACAGTTTGCCTCCCAGTACCGCTGCGTCATGGGACGAGCGACCCTCGGGCAGAGGCGGAAGTGGCTGCCAGGTGTGGGATTGCAAATCGAAGCGCGCGACCTCGTGTCGTGAAACCAATTGTTCTTCTTCGTCATCGATGTTCAGTGCGGAGAAGCCGCCAACGCGAATCAAACCGTCGTTCCAGGCTACCAGGCTGGTACCGGTCAGCCGGGGGCCAGTTGCCACGCGCTCCCAAGCTTTACTGTGCGCCAGATCGAGTCGCAGCAGTTCTTCGGATTGGCCGTCGCGCGAGTAGTGGTGAGCACGGCCGTAGTGCCCGCCATAAACATACAACGCATCCCCTACAATGGCTCCGCCAAAACTTGTGATGCCCCGAGGAAGTTCGGGCCAAGAGTGGGCAGCTGGCTGCAGGCGCGGTGGGGCGTAGGGCAACGTCAGCGTGCTGTAGTGCCGCACTTGCGAGTAAGCCTGCCCGTTGTGTTCGCCGGCCTGTTCCTCGATCACCCGGGCGCGAATCGAGTAGGTTCCGGAAGCAGGTAGCTGAATGGTGTACACCCCCTGCTGGTCGGTGTTTCCCTTCACGGAATCGGACAACTGCGGACCGTCAATCGTGACCTCTGCCCCCACGGCGGGCTTTCCTTGCCATCGAACCTGCAAGCGAATGGAGGTACCTTCCAATGCGGGCGTGATTTCCAATGGCAATCGCTGGGGATCGGACACGCTTTTCCAGGTGCCAGGCAGCGGGAAGGGGTAAGCTTTGGCATAGTACCGCAACAGGAACGGTTGGTCCCCGCGGGTGATCACCCCGTAGTCATGGTGCAGCACCATCGGGGCGGCCCCGTAGCCCGCAGGCAACGAGGCGATCAGTGCCGCCTCATCGTGGTCGAGCTTGGCGGTGGCCGATCGCCATTGATCCCCACGCTCGGCAGGGTACTCCAAGAGCAGCTCCCCGATCGGTTCGAGCAAGTCGGCCGATTCGGGTTCGGCCACTTCACCAAAGTAGACTTTGGCCACCGGTTCGGCCCCCGATCGGTCGACAACGATCCAAAAGAAATGGGCTTGGCTCACGTCGACGATGCATCCGATCATTACGAGCGAGAGGAAGTGAACGAAACGTCTCATAGTGTATTCCTTGGGTATTCGAGTGAAAGGCTGATAGTGTTGCCGCAGGATTCAGGCTCGTGTGGGCGGCCCATCCCAGCGCAGGCAGTCCAATTGCTCCGTTGCGACTCAGGGCCGCGCCTTGGTGGTCAAATCGAACGTCCAACTCGTCGGTCCGTCCGGGGTGACGGTCTTCGTCAACTCACTGTGCGTGTTGTACCGGGACGGTAAGCGGATCGCGGCGATGCGCCGTTTGTTGGCTGCGCGCAGCTCCTCGATGGCGTCCTCGTCGTCCATTGGATAATCCTCGGGAGGTGCGGCGGTGAACTCCACGCGGTATTCACCAACGACGGGGGCATAGATTCCTTCGGCGCGAAAACGCCCCTCGATGATCGGTACTGTCAACTTCGGCCCCGGCGTCTGCCCGAGGGGGACGAGGATCAGGGAGCCGCGCGGCAGCGGAGCCCCGTCGACGGTGACCACCCCTTGGACTTCAACCCTTTCACCCAAGGAATCCGAATCCCCGCACCCGACCACCGTGCAGGCGGCGACGACAAACGCGATCGCGCATGACGGGTTCAACTTTAGCAAATCGCTGCGGCGCATGGCTTCCTCCCGTTATAATTGGGTAGTGACGACTTCACCGCCCGCCCGCGTTGCCATGGCGTCCAGGACTTCGGCGTCGATGTTCTCGGACAGGAAGTGCACCGAACCGTCGACGAAGTTGAATTGCACTCCGCCCACATGGTCGCTGCGGAACGATCGGACCCAATTCGGATCGAAGATACCATCGTCGGGACGATCTTTGGGATTGAATGCGTACTGGGTGGTGCAACCGGTGGATCCCGGAAACGGGTTCGACCAGTAGGTGAAAGAGTACCGAGGTTGACCAGCGCAATTCCCACTGCGGAACGTGTAGTCGGGAAGGTTATAAGCCGTCTCACCGACCATCAAAGTGTTGCTGGTCCCGTCGAGAATGTCGCGTAGCCAAGTGCGACCAGGTTGGCTGTCCGTATAAACCAACGCGCCATTGAGCTCCGGACGGGGGAGGCCGTAGAACGACCAGTATTGGTTGAAATCGCGGCTGCCGATGCAGCCGGCGTAGCTTCCGGGAGCACGACCATTATCCGCGTCGCAACTGGGGACCTGGCGGGGAAACGTTCCGGATGGGCAAAGGTAGAAGGGGAGCCTCTGCGCAACGACTTGCTGATTGACCGGATCGCGGTTGCCACGCGAGAAATCGTAAAGGTTGAATGCACTGGATTGCTCGATCATTCCGAGAATCGAGACGAACAAGCTATTGCCGCTGAGCGAAGAATAGATGCCACCCCCGGCATCGATTGTGGGGAGTGCCCGGTAGGTGCTCTCGTAATTGTGGATGGCCAGCCCGATTTGCTTCAGGTGATTCTGGCACTGGAGCTTGCGGGCCGCCTCCCGCGCTGCTTGGACGGCGGGCAGTAGCAGCCCGACCAGAATTCCGATGATGGCGATGACGACCAACAGTTCGACGAGGGTGAAACCACGACTGACGCGAAACGACGGCTTTATCAACGCGCCTTGTGCAAACGTGCGCATAATGCGACCTCCTCTAAAGAGTGAACCACGTCCAAAATCAGATAGGCTGGCACGGCCATGCCAGTAACGGCTTGGGGCGAGCGACGTGGCTGGCGGAGATCGCTGGCTGCGGAAAAGCTCGCGCTACAGATAATGAGAATCAATCTCATTTGTTGGCTGAAGTTTAGGTATGGGCCGAGGAGCTGTCAACCGGCCGACCTGATTTTTTTCCGGCGAACCGGTGACGCGGCCGCAGAAACACCTATCGCGGGGATGCATTTTGCGGGACAGCACACTTCTGGTCAGGCCAGTTCTCTGGGACCCGCCCGCTTGGGCTGGCGCAGCCGGTGTGAGTCGATCAGCAACGCCAATGCCACTGGTGGACGACCAGCTCGACGGGGACGCCTACTGGGACGCTGGGAATGGCGAGGCGAGCACTCAACGTGGCCCCTGTCAGGCGGACTTCCCAGTGGGGCTGAGAGACCGCGGCTAGGGACATGGCAGACTGGGGTGCGGCCGACGCGTCTGGTGCCTGCCCGGATCCGCTGCTGCCGACGATTGGACTCGGGGGCTGACAGCGATCGCCCGTCCACTGGGCGGCGAACCGACCAGCCTCCGCGCGCCGCACCGCGCCTCGCCCACCGCTAATCGGTCCCTCGTATTCCAAGTACTGCAGGCGATGGTTGGGCAGACGTTCGGCAGGCAACCTCAGTGACGCACCCTGGTCGAACGGTTCGGGCAATGCTAGCAGTCGCCATGTCAGCAAATCGCCGCCGGGACTTTCCAACATCAAATCCCAGTGGTCGGTGCCCGATTGGGAAACAGGGTAGGTGTGACGCAGCAACACAAACCTGCCGCGAACCGCATTTTTGCCACAGTCAAACATGGGGGAATGGGTTAGAATAAGCTGTTTTGCCAGGAAATCCCTTGGGACGGATCGAATTCGAAATGGATGGAAATGCGATTGAAGTCCGCGGCGCCCGCGAGCACAATCTGCGCAACGTCAGCCTGACCCTGCCTCGCAACCAACTCATTGTCTTGACGGGCGTCAGCGGCAGCGGCAAGAGCTCGCTGGCCTTTGACACGCTGTATGCCGAGGGGCAGCGACGGTACCTGGAAAGCCTTTCCAGTTACGC
>RFIQ01000500.1 GCA_003695565.1 Planctomycetota bacterium
GCCCCGGCCGCCCCGAAATCGCTGGTTGTCGTTACAATTCCCTTACCGAAGACATGATGCCAGATGCGGTTGGCCATCACGCGAGCGGTCAGCGGATTGGAGGGATCGGCCATCCACTCTGCCAACCTGGCTCGCCGCTCGGGACCCGGCGTGTCCTTTTGCAAACCCAAATCACCATGCAGCACGCGTGGCGCCGCGGCGACAACCTCCTCGCGAGGACTCTCGGGGCTGCCGCGCAACAACACATGGGTGGGAGCAGGAGGAATCAACCGGCCGATGAAACTGGGCTGCGGCCCTTCCTCTGCCAACAGGTCGATCAACCGCTGGATCTCTTTCAAGTACTTGCGGCGCTGCGGATGCTCCTGGTCCAGTTTCTTGTTGACCACCCAGGTCCCCGTCCATGGTTGCCACGAACCATCGGGCTTGCGGATGTCCATGTCGAATTCGAAGCGTGCCAGGAAGGGTTTCTTGGTCAAGTAATCCGTGTCGTAGAAGTACTCGCGGTTGTTGCTGATCCGCAACCGACCGATGGATACTGGAGAGGCGAATTCGAATTGCAACCAGGGATTCTGCTCGGCCTGCTTGTCCAACTGCGCCCGCCAGACCATCGTACCGTACTGGCCGTCGTTAACCCTTTCCACAGGATTGCGGTCCTCGACACCGCGTGCAGGGTATCCCGATACGACGGTTCCCATGCGCTGCTCGGCCCAATTCGGGCTGCGGGGATCGGGGCCAAACACCTCCAACTCGTCCACCGTAACGTTGGTCGTTTTGAATCGCAGGCGAATCGCTGCGGTGGTCACCGGTGGGAAATGCAGTTCCCGATAGGCGCCCCAATTCTCCTCCCAGCCGCCATATTGGCGCAGGCGATCCCGCTGCGCTTCGATGGCCTGCTGCAACTCCTCGCCCCGTTGCCGTCGGGGATGCGTAGGCGCCAGTTCCGGGTAGCGGCTGCCGAATTCGATGTCCTGGAATGCTGCCGTCAGCGCATAGTAATCCTGGATGGTAATCGGATCGAATTTGTGATTATGACATCTGGCGCATCCAATGGTAATTCCCATCATCGAAGCGCCCACGGTTTGCATGATCTCATCCATGCGATCGGCCCGAGCCTGTCGAATGGCCGCCGGTTCGCGGCCGACGGTGGCGGCCGGCACGTGGGGTCCGGCCACCAAGAACCCAGTCGCTTCGCCGGTGCCCATGGTATCCCCGGCGAGCTGTTCACGAATGAATTGATCGTAGGGCAAATCGTTGTTGAATGCCCGGATGACGTAGTCGCGATAGATCCACGCATTTTTGCGATAGAGATTGGATTCCGAACCATTGGTTTCCGCCCAGCGGATCACGTCCAACCAGTGCTGCGCCCATCGTTCACCGAAGTGCGGGGAGGCCAAGAGGGAATCGACCAGCTCCACATACGCCGCCTCGGGATCGCGTTGACATGCCTGCACGAAGGCTTGGACGTCCTCCGGCGCCGGCGGCAATCCGGTCAGCACGATCGACACGCGGCGGATTAGCGCCACGGGATCGGCCGGCGGTGCAAAGTCCAGGCCGGCCTCCAGCAATTTCTGACGCAAAAAGGCGTCGATGGGTGTGGTGAGGCCTGCCGAGACGGTATTGGTCCGGTCGCCCAGCACCTCGGCCGGCACCGGCGGCCGATGCACGGGTTTGAACGCCCAGTGTTCGATGTCCTCTGCCTCGGCCGCCTGCATTTGTCCTTCGATTACGGCTCCCTGAGCGATCCAAGCTTTCAATAGCTCGATTTCACGCTCGGGGATGCGGTCTTCGTCCGGCGGCATTTGGATGTCAGGGTTGGCGTGCGTCACCACCTCGATCAGGAAACTCTTCTCGGGATGCCCCGGGACGACCGCCGGGATGCCCGAGTCGCCGCCGCGCAGCATGCTGGTGCGCAAATCCAACCGCAGACCCGATTCCTGGTCGTCTTCACCGTGGCAATAGGTACAGCGATCTTCGAGAATCGGTGCGATATCGCGTTGGAAATCGACACGTTCCTGGCCCGCACCTCGGTCGGGAAGAATTGCCAAACTCGCGACGAGGCAAATCAGGCACGCTCCTACCCCGGGCCGGGTCCACCACTGGTGTTCAATCGCTCGCATCATCGGCTGGCTCTCTATATCCATATCAATCTGCTTCGGTTCTCATGTTTCTTCGTTGCACCCGGTTGGCCCATGCCATCTGTGCACCTGGCGATGTCGGGCCTTCGCGTCGGCCACGCTAGAGCGCCGCCGACCATCCCGCATCGAGCATGCGGCGCAACTCCTGCACCAATTCCGGATGCTCCGCCGCCACGTTCCGCGTTTCGTGCGGATCGTGCTGGTGATCGTACAGTTCGACGAACAGCGGTTCGGCCTGTCGGTCGCGCCGATCCCGCCATACGACCAACCGGTACCTGTCGGTACGCATGGCATAACCCATCAAATGCTGCTCGAACAGCTCGCGGTCCCATCGATCGCCCATCTGCTGCTGGATCCGCCGTTCGACATCGCCGATCAAGGGACCGAACCATGTCTCGCGCATCTCCTTGGAAAGCGGATTGGCTGCCCACTCGCGCAGCGCCGGATTCGGATACTGGCTGAAGGCTGCCTTCTTCCAAGCCAAATCGGGTTGGTCGAGCAAGGAAACAAAGCTGTGCCCCTCCAGGTGCTCGGGGGAGGGGAGATCAGCCAGTTCGCACAGGGTGGGGAAGATATCGACCAGCTCCACCAGCGCCCGGGTGTCCCGCCCGCGGGCTTGCATCTGCGGAGTCCAGACGATCAACGGCACCCGCGTAGCGATCTCGTAATTGGTGGCTTTGCCCCACACGCCCATGTCGCCCAAGTGCCAACCGTGGTCGCCCCACACGACGATAATCGTATTGTCACGGATTCCCAACTCATCGATCGTGGCGACGACTTTTCCAATCTGTGCATCGACGTAGCTAACGCAAGCCAGGTAGGCGTGCTTGAGCGTGCGTGCCAGGTCATCGTCGATCGGGCCGTACTTAGGGATGCCCGCCCGCGTCCTCAGCTCGAATGAGGCGTGCAATCCCATGGCGGCACCGCCCTGCGGAGGCTGCGCGTACTGCGCCAAGGGTATTTCCTGGCGATCGTACAAATCCCAATAGCGCTGGGGCGAGGTCCAGTTCAAATGTGGCCTCTTGAATCCCAGCGCTAGAAAGAACGGTTTTTCCCCTTCCTGCACCAACTCCTTCATCGTAGCGATGGCGCGCAACGTCTCGTAACCATCGCTGTAGGCGTGATCGGGCACATCGGCCGCCTCGTATGCCGGGCCGCTGGCCAGACCGCGGCGAGCCGCCTCACCATACTTGGCCAGCATGGCCTGGAAATCCGCGTTGCGCTTCTCGATGTTCTCCCGCAGAGCAAACGGACCCTGCGGCTTCTTGATACCGGGCAATGAGCCCACCGGCTGGCGGCTCCACGAAAGCGCCTGGTCCTCGTCCCCTGGATGAAAGATCTTCCCCAAATACACCGTTTCATATCCATGCTGGCGAAAATGCTGGGGGAGAGTCACGATATCGGGTTGCACTTCGCGCAGTGCAACGTAATTGTGAAACAGACCAGTCGTCTCGGGACGCGCACCGGTCAGCAAACTGGCTCGCGAGGGTCGGCAAATGGCCTGCTGGCAGTACGCGCGCTGGAACAACATCCCCTCGGCCGCCAGCTGATCGAGATGCGGGGTGACGGCGATGGGCGAGCCATAGCACCCCAACTCCGGGCGCAAATCGTCCACCGCGATGAATACGATGTTCGGTCGCGCTGCCACCGCCGAGCCAGCCGCCAGCAGCCATACCAGCCCCAGCGACCACATCCACCAATGTCTCGACACGAAACGACCGCCTGAGCGACGATTCGCGCGGGACCACTCAACCATTGTCAACGAAGTCATCATCAAAATCCCAAAGGTTTTCCTTGCTCATACAAACGCTGAATCTCTGCCGATTCGAGCGCCGCATCCAACACCCACATCTCGTCGATCGCGCCATCCAGATTCCGCACGGCAAACCACGGCGTCTGGCGAAACGGTTGTCCCCAATTACCGATTTCCGCCGCACCGATCCGCAGGGTTCGGACCAGCAAACGTGGCGGAATCTCCTCATCGGCCACCATCGCTCCATTGACATACTGGCGCACGCGGCGCTGGTTCGGATCGTACACGGCCGCCAGGTGCATCCACTGGCCACTGTCGTCGGGGTTCCAAACGGGCGGTGTCAGGTAAATGCGGTGCAGCCCGGCGTCGCGTACCACACGTCGGTCGCGTTCGTTAAAGAACTCGACGACCTGAGAATCATCCACCATCACCGAAAACATGATCCGGCCATCGTCACGAATCTGCCAATGCGGCTCGCCGTTCTCATACCCATCCGCCATGAACAGGGCGTTGTACCGATTTTGCAAACTATCGATCCGCACCCAACAGCTCAACGTCAGGGCGGACAGCTCGCCATCGATTCTGGTCCGCAGACGAGCGCCGGCTCGTTCGAAACTCAACGCCGAAGTGAATTCACCGAATCGTCCCTGGCTCGACCCCACCGGCCCAACGGCCAAGGCATTGGCGAGACCGGCGGTCCGACCTAGCGATGGGACCATTCGCTGGGACATGTCGAATTGGGAGTGGATCGGAAAATAAGCCACCAGGCGAGGATCATCCGCCCAGCTTGCCGCGGTGGCTTGCCATGCCTGCCAGCGCTGGCGGCGAGCGGCGGCAAAACGTTGATCGAATTCGCGGACCGTCGCCAATTCGCCCAGATCCAATCGCCACCCGCCTGGCCCCATAACTGCTGCACCTGGCCGGTGGTCAAGCGGCGGACAGAAGCGGCATCGCTACGCAATTCGACCTCTCCATCGACGACCGCAACTTGCGCCCCGGCCTGGGCCACCGAAACGGCGAATTCGGTTCCCAAGTCGACGATTTCATGCTCGGCCGCCCGGACCACAAACCCGCGCGCGGCCGGGGGGACCAATGCCCTCAATCGCCCCGATTCCAACTCCACCAGCCAATCCGACACGATCCGCAATCTGGCGGGCCCTTCCACGATCAACCGCGCCCCGCAAAATAAATCGACTTCGATCGTCCCCGCATCGACCCCGAGCCGGCCTTGATCGATCACATCTCCTTCGCGCAGGGCTGGAGTCTGTGCATCCC
>RFIQ01000501.1 GCA_003695565.1 Planctomycetota bacterium
CTGCCCGGTCAATCGCTTCCAAGCGCGCACGAGGCAAGCGGTGCTCGAGCAGAAAGCAGCTAGGCAGATCCGAAGCGACGGCCGCATCCATGGGTCAAATGCCCTCGAGCGAGAGTTGGATCAGTCCTGAAGCGAATCGGCAGGAGCCCCTTGTTCGCGGGCCTGCAGCGCTCGTTCAAATTCATGCAACTGAGCCAGCATCTGCCGTTCGTGCGGCGCCAAACGCACTGCTTTGCGTTGCGTCTCGACGGCCTTTGCCACCTGGCCTGCGGAAAAATAGCAACGGGCCAATGTGTCCAGGTAGGCGGGTTCATCCGGCGACAACTCCAACGACCGCTGGCTCAACTGAATCGCCTCCTCCGCGTCCTCCTCGCACTTGCCCAACAGCCACGCCAACTGATTGCAGTCCATGGCCAGGATCTGCTCCGCGCTTCGCCGATCGCTGCGGTCGTTGGCCTGCGCCAACCGCGCCTCCGACTCCAGGACCGACTGGCGGAACCGATCGCGCATTTCCTCGAAACACTGCTGATAGAAACGGTTGAAGGCATCGTCATCGGCTACTTCCCGCATTGCAATTACGATGTCCGGATTCGACGGATCGGCTTCATAAGCTTTGCGCAGAAAAATGCGGGCGGCGTTGGCATCGCCACCATCGATCGCTGCCAGGCCAGCATAAAAATAATAGTTCGAACGAATGCGGGGATTCACCATCCGGCGCTGCGTGAGATCCTCCTCGGCCGTTTCCACTAGGGGCCGCAATACCTCCGCTGCTTTGGCGTTGTCCCCACCGAACCAGTAGAACTCCGCAAAACTGATGCGGATAACTTCTTCGTACGAAGTGACGTTTTCCTCGAGCGCCCGGTGATACTCGCGCTCCGCCCAATCGAACATCCCACGAGCCGTCAATTGCCGAGCGGTTTCGAACCGAGCGGCCGCGACGTCCTTGGGCAATCCCAGACGCTGTGCCAATCGGCGCGCTTCCTGAGGCGGATTGCCCAGCGCATCGCTCGCCTCAGCCGCAACCTTGTCAGCCGTGGCCACGTCGCCGATGTGCAGATAACTCTCCGCCAACAGGTATTTCAAATCGCCAAAGGTGTCGAAGATCGACGGATGAAGTTCCGCCAGGTCCCGTACCAACTCGGGCATCTGGCAACGATCCAAGGCCCACACACAAAACTCGCGGATACTGTAGGAGTCGGTGTTGACGATCTCTAAGCACGGTCGCACCAGCTCCAGAGCCGCCTCGCGTGATACCCTACCCGACACCCAGGTTCCGATCCAGCGATAAAGTTCGAGCACGTCGCGCGTGGCAGCCCGCTGCTGTTCGTCACGATGCCGCTGCAGTTCCTCCGCCGCCAGTTGTTCCCACTTCCGAATATCGACCGAATCGGGAGACTGCACATCTGCCAGAAAAGCGCGAATCCACTGAATGGCCGGCCGCTGGCTGTCGCCAATCGCCAAGGCAATCGACTCCATGACCTGTGGATCGACATCGGGACGCGGGTTGGCATCCGCCGCCGACGACTTCGGTTCCCACTCGCCTGTTGGGGCCCGCGTCAGAGCTGACAACAACGTCAATGCGGCTCGTTTCGAAAGCGACTCGAAGCGTTCGTATCGAGCCAGCCGACACAGGGCCAGCAGCGCATCGGGCGATCCTTTTTCACCGAGCAACAGAATCTTGTTCGTCCGCTGGTTCTCGTCCAACGTGTTGTAATCACGGAGGTAGCTGCGGACCTCGACCGAGTCGCTATCCAGCCACCAAACGATATTCTGGCTGTTGATGATGTACCGCGCCGTGGAGGCGATGTGCACGTTGGGGTGCATTGTCGCCTCACGCAATTGCTCGAATGCATCCATTCCCAATTGCTGCAATTGCCACTGCGCGTTCTGGCGGCGATGGTAGCTGGGATCTGCCAGTTGCTCGATCAATTCCGCGATCCACGCACGCCGCTGCTGTTCGCTCAGAGGTCGCTGCTGCGCCGCTGTGCCCTCCGCATCGACACCCACCGGCTCTCGCACTGAATCCTGCTGGCCCCTCGCCAGGGGACCGCCAAGCGCCGCAGCAAAGCCAAGCCCAGCAACCCACAAGCAGCGAGCAACCAGGCCTGCCCCGCCGATCCGCCGCCAAATTGGTTTTCGACCGAGTTGTGAAAAACAGCGCGCGATCAAGTGATTGCCATTTCTTGAACTAGTGGTTCCGTCGCGACCCGCTCACCGGTCGCCCGTGGGCTTGCAATTCCCAACGCCATTATGAACAGCAGGGGGAGGTTCCAACAATAGCGACTTCATTATACCACCGGTGGCCACAACAGGACCTCTATCCCGCTCTGTGCAGAACCACCCCCTCCCCGTTTAACCAGTAGCCGCACACGACGCCCCCATCGCCTACCCCTACAGGCGCGGCGGCTTCTCCGCACCCGCACGCGAGACACCCTATTTGTCGCATCCGCAGCCGCAGGCCAGGCACCCTCTCCGCGGCACGCCTCGTCCCAGCAACTCGATGCGTGGCACGATCGTCGTACCAACCTTCGGTTTCACCATTGAAATACCCCGTCGAGGCAGGTCAAACCCTGGGCAGTTCAAATCCACGGCGGCGAGGACGATCGACTCGCTGATTGGCTTCATCGTCGTTTTCGAACAGCTCGGCCTCTGGATTCCAGCGGAGCGGTCGGTTCAATTCGCGAGCGGCGGGAGCAACGGAACAGGCCGCGGCAGTACCAGCAGCTTGAAGAAAGGCGCGGCGAGACACAGATCGCTTCATAGGGATAGCTCCTCGCGGGCGTAGTTGAGACTGGCGGCGATGTTGGCATCCTCGAGTTGCACCTGCTGTTGCAA
>RFIQ01000502.1 GCA_003695565.1 Planctomycetota bacterium
GCGGCGCAGGACTTTGCCGTCTACAGCGACTTGTTGAGGATCGCCATCGCTTTCGGCTTCGCAGACGCTCGCGATCCACTTCGAGAAGCAAGCTTGGAAGGCAGCGGGGCTCAGCGCAGCCAACAAGCGGCCGAACGTGTCATGGGACGGAATTCCATGAGGTAGCGCCAGCCGTTGTTTCAGCCACACTTCGTTGTTCTCTGCCCACAGGCCGATTGCCGTCGGGCCGTCCGCTCCGGCGATGACTGCCATAACCGAGATAACAATTAGATCCCCTAGCAAGTGGCGTCGATTAATGGTAGATCGTGGATCTTCGAGCTCTTCGAAGTGTAATTGGATCGACTCGACGTTTTGGATTGCTTCGTGCATAGGATTTGCCTGCGAGCGGTTGATGTTCTGAAGGACTGGTCAATGTCCAGAAAATCATTACCGAAATCAGCGCGGGGCGCAACTCTACCCATCTCCCCTATCCGACCCAAAGTGCGCGTCGGCCCTGCGTCCGCCCCTGCTTGATGACCACAGCCACAACGATCCTGGCTCTCCTCCCGGTTCTCACCTCGACGGGCCGAGGTTCCGACATCATGGTTCCAATGGCTATCCCAAGTTTCGGCGGTATGCTGATCGAATTGATGACGATGCTCGTCGTCCCCGTCCTCTACTGTTCCGTGATGGAATGGAAACTGAAGCTGGGGATACCCGATCCCCGCTTTGCCGAACATCCCGCACAGTAATGCCCCTCGGGTTGCCGACCGCTACGCAGTGCGCTGATAACGCCAAGATTTGCGGAATAAGCCGGGCGTTGGCGCCGCAGGGCTGTTTGGGCGATCATGCCCCAGCATGGCCGCAACCTCCGACGCCCCCCAAACCGAGGCTCCGCGGACCGCGAGTGGTGCCGCCCCTCCTCTCGCTCGTTCCATCCAATCAGCGCCGGTCCGCGGTCCAAGTGCGTGGGATGCGGTCCGAACTCCGTAAACCCTTGCGGCTGTACTTCCAGGATAGATGACTGCGATCGAGGGACCGAGTGGTTAGAAGTAAAGTGCGTCTCGGATTCGCGTGTAACTCCACCAGACGACGGCGACGGTCACCGCGATCAGCAGCAATGTGTACACGGTTACGATCACCGACCAAACCCACTTTTCCTTCCGCGTGAACACCGGGCTGAGCCATAGGACGGGTAAACCCAGAAACCCAGTGACCCCGAACAACAGTGCGAAGATCGTGGTGCGGTTCTCCAGCAACTGTTTGCGAACCGTCGGCACAGAAGCGGGCGGGTCGGGCGAATGCCCCGACTCGGGAGCTCTCCCACGCTCGGTTTCGGTCGGTCGATCGCGTGGGTCCATCGGGTTTGTCGGTTACCTCATGATCGTGCTTCGTTTCCTTGTTCCACCAACGCGACACTCGTGGCGACCTCGAATCTATCCGCCCGCGGGCCGGGGAGCAACCACGGCCTTGCCCAAGTCACTCCGGCCCCTCGGATCGAGGTTGCATTGCGTGCAAGGCGGATTCGATCTGCTCGGCACCCACGACGGGAGTCTGGCAGGCAAATCCTTGGCAAATGTACAGGCGCGGTTCCGGTTCGACTTGACAGCGACCTTGCAGCAGGGGGCTGAGGGCCGCGACATCAGCCGCTTGAGCTTGCTCCACCACGACAGTAATGCGAGTCGGCCACAGGGGCCGCACCATGTTCGCCACCACAGGCTGGCAAGAAGCCAGGTCGGGTACGACCAATACAAGCTCCTCGGGAGGGTGCAGGCACAGGTGGAGTCCGCGGAGGGCATGCGCAGCGGCTTGAGGGGCATTGATCATCACGCCGGTACAGGCCCGTAATCCGCTCTCGGCCTGCTGCAGAAAATCATCGCGGCCGGTGATTCTTCCCAGCAACAGCAATCCGCGAGCAGCGCTGGCTGCAGCACTTGGTACGCTGCTGTCCATCAAGTCCTTGGAACGTGCCACCAGTGGCTCGGCAGACCGCGCGGTAAAAAAGAATCCGCCCGCCGGATCCGCGAATTGGTCGATCATTGTCTCGGCCAATTCGATTGCCCATTGCAGATGCTCCGCCTGTGAATCGACTTGAAACAGCGCCACGAGCGCTTCGATCATGTAGCCGTAATCTTCCAGGAATCCCTCTGCACTGGCCTGGCCGTCCTTCCATGCATGCAGCAAGCGTCCTTCTCCATCGGTCAAATTCATGCGCAAAAACGCCGCGGCCTGGCGGGCAGCCTGCAGATAGCGGGAATCGCCCACCGCCCGATAGCCGTGCACCAGGCCACCGATCATCAATGCATTCCAGCTCAGCAACACTTTGTCATCCCGGCCGGGCCGCACGCGTTGCTCTCGCCGCTGCAGCAACTTGTGGCGGGCATCGGCCAGCAGGTCCTGCAGCGATTCGACTGGCAGCCCCAAATCGCTCGCGGCTTGGGGGATCGATCGAGGGAGGTGCAGGATGTTGTGCCCTTCGAAATTACCACGGTCGGTGACTCCATACACCTGGCAAAATACGCTCCCCTGCTCCTCTCCCAGGACATTTAGGATCTCCTGCCGATCCCATACATAGAATTTCCCCTCGACGCCCTCGCTGTCCGCATCTTCGCTGGAAAAGAAGGCACCCTGCGGATGCCGCATGTCGCGCACTACGTAATCCAAGGTTCCCCGCAGGACGTCGGCCATCCAAGCCTCTCCCCACAACCGGTAGGCGTCAGCATAGACCACCGCCAGCAAGGCATTGTCGTACAGCATCTTCTCGAAATGCGGCACCAACCACTGGTCATCGACGCTGTACCGAGCGAACCCGCCGCCCAGATGGTCGTAGATTCCACCGCGAGCCATGCCATCGAGCGTTCCTACGATAACCTGCCGCCGCTGGGGGTCCGGCGCCGTCGCCTCCAATTCGATCAGCAAGGACAAGTCAATCGCCTGGGGAAACTTGGGAGCGTGCCCGAACCCACCCCACCTGGAGTCGAAATTCTCTTGCAACCACCGATCGGCAGCCGCAATCCACTCGGCAGACAAATCGCGACCCGATGCTTGCGGCCCTCGGGCCATTTCTTGCAATTGGCCGACGATGGACACGCTCTGCTTTTCAATGTCCGCCCGCTTGGTCTTCCAAGCCTCGGCCACCGCGTTCAATACCTGGTCGAACCCGGGACGCCCCCACTTCGATTCCGGCGGCCAATAGGTGCCGGCGAAGAATGGTCGGCCGTCGGGCGTCATGAACACGCTCATGGGCCATCCGCCGCTACCGGTCATCATCTGCACGGCTTGCATGTAAACCTGGTCGATATCCGGCCGCTCTTCCCGATCGACTTTGATCGACACAAAATGCTCGTTGAGAATGCGCGCAATATCGGGATTCTCGAAACTCTCCCGCTCCATCACGTGGCACCAGTGACAGGCCGAGTACCCGACCGACAGAAAGATCGGTTTATCCTCCCGCCGCGCCTTTTCGAATGCCTCGGGTCCCCACGGATACCAATCCACTGGATTGTCTTTATGCTGCAGGAGATAGGGACTGGTGGCAGTGGCAAGACGATTTGGCATGATGGATCCGTGAGGAAGGCGAGACGACGTGGAACGTGATGGGGAATCGGGCGAGCAACGACACATCCCAGCAAGGGAAAACCGGTCCGACCGTGTGGCAGCGCATCGTTGCCAGGGCAGTCGAATTCATCGGACCGGGCATCGCCCCAGTCGCACTCGAGATGCCGCTTAGTTTACACTTCGTTGCATCTGCACAGCAATTGACTGCCCGACCGCGAGCCTTTAGCGGTTACCCTTGGAACCTTCCTGCGACTGCTGGCTGCCCCGCTGGCCCGGCGCAGGATCGGTCACTCCGCCACGGCGATCATTGTCCCGTTGGGAAGTGCGGCCCGTTGTCGTGCCCAATTCCTGTGCTGCCGTAATGACAATATCTTGCGCCTGAATCATCTGGGATTGTCCAGAGACGGCCAACCCCGTGGCGGCGACTTTGTCTCCGGGCGCGGCAAAGGTCAAATCACCGGTGGCAACGGTAATCTTGGCGTCAGGAGCGACTTCGATGACCACGGGGCGCCGACCGGCCACAACTTGCAACCGATTGCCCTGCACGGCTCGAATCTGCCCCACGATGCGGAATGGCTGCCCAGCACCGTTGGACGGTGGTGCGGAACGGCCACGCTGGGTGGGCCCATTTCGATTGGATGCGCCTCCCCGCTGCTCCGTTTCGCGCTTCTGCTCTCCATTCCCTTCCCCCACCACTGGATAAATTCCCGGCGTCTGGCTTTGCAACAATTCTCGCGTCATTCGCCGCGCACGAATGGGACGGAAGATCTCCAGCGCAGCGACCGCGGCGGTGGGCACGCCCGTTTGAGGATTGAACGTGGCATTGAAGCGGACCAGGTATCCTGGACGCAAGAAAGCCGGATCGGCGGTGGCACGGTAGCGAAGCGAAGTTTCCCGATCGATCAGCAGAATCTTCTCTTGGTTATCCTCATCCACCACCTTGAGGCGATCTCCAGCGACACCGGCTAGTTGACCCTCGACTTCGGCAATTACCAATCCGCCGCTACCCTCGGGCCGTTTTTGTTCCGTCTGCCCTTCCGGGGAAACGGCCGCAGGACTCTTCTTATTCTCTTGCCCGGCGGCCGCAGATCCCCAACAGGCCACCAGGGCCAGGCAACCCCACAGCATCCACATTCGAAATTGCATGATATCCTCGCTCGTTCGGGTCCTTGTATCGATTCTGCCCCACAGGAGGACTCCGGCGGCGTCCGGCCTTACCCACCGGTGCCTTCCGGGAAGTTGTACGAGTTGTCCACCGTGCCCGACGCCATCCCAACCGCACATGCGACACGATTGCCGGACCGGCGCCTGCGTCCCCTACCCCGCCCACCGAGTTGGCCTCTATTATATGCGATAGTTGCGTTCTCCGCCCCGACCGAGCCGCACTCGCATCGCAACATCAAGCGTTTTGCCAACGGGAAAGCCCCGCTCCCGGGCCTGACCCTGCGTTCCCCCATCCATGGGATTTGCTGCATGCCGGACGAGACATCCAGGTTGACAACCACCAGGTTGCAACGAATGAAACGCAACGGTGAGCGGATCACCATGTTGACTGCCTACGATTGGACGATGGCCAGGTTGTTGGACCAGGCGGGCATCGATGTCCTGCTGGTCGGCGACAGCTTGGGGATGGTGATCCAGGGGCATTCCACGACCATTCCCGTGACGGTTGGCGACATGATTTATCACGGTCGAATGGTAGTCCGCGGCAGCCAGCGCGCCATGGTCGTCGTCGATCTGCCTTTTCCCCACGGCCAGCTCGGGCCGCGGCGCACCGTAGCAGTGGCCGCCCGGATCATGAAGCAAACCGGTTGCCAGGCAATCAAGCTGGAGGGAGGTGCACGTCAGGCCGAAACCATCGCGGCGTTGGTCGATGCCGGAATCCCCGTCATTGCCCATGTAGGGTTGCGACCGCAAAGCGTCCATGCCTTGGGTGGTTACCGTGTCCAGCGCGATCGGGCCAAATTGCAGTCCGATGCTCAAGCGGCTCAGCAAGCCGGCGCATTCTGCGTGCTGATGGAGTGCGTCCCGGCCAACCTGGCGGCGGAGATAACCCGCAGTCTTCAGGTCCCAACCATCGGTATCGGCGCCGGCGCCGGATGCGACGGCCAGGTGTTGGTTACCCACGACATGCTGGGATTAACCGTAGATCGCACTCCGCGATTCGCCCGGCGCTTCGCCCACTTGGGCAATGCGGTACAACAGGCCGCCTCCGCATACATCGCCGCGGTCCGCGACGGCTCGTTCCCCGCTGAGGATGAATCCTTCGAGTAATCGCTCCGTTGCAACAAAAAAATAGCACCGCATCGCCGGCAGACGACGATGCGGTGCTGATGTGCGGGGAGGTTCAAGCGCTGAAATGCGCACCGACGCTAGCCGGGAGCGACACGGCATTACTGCTTGAACATGTCGGGAGCCAGGGTAATCGTGCCCAGGTCGTTAACGCCTGGCTTCAACTCGACTTCCATCCGGCCGCGGCTCCAGCGCTCTTTCTTGCCGTTGACCAGCCCTTCGTCGATCGACCCGTCAGAGTTTTCATGCCAGATCTTGAAGGTCACGTTGCCCACCGGCAGATCGGTGATTTCCAATTCGCCCTTTTCGTTGGTAACCCCCACGTAGGGATGTTCGGTAACGATGACGTACGCCTTCATCCAGGGATGCACATTGCATTCGACCGGAATCGGCGCCGGCTCCTCAGCCGTGATTTCCAGCTTTTGTGAGCCACCGGCCGGAATCAGAAAATTGACACTCTGGTTGTTAAAGAAGCTGAAGTTGGCGTTGTGTCCGGTTCCGTCGCTGTTCTTCACCTCGATCGTCTGTCCCGGGCGCACTTTGATGACATGCGGGACGAACACGCACCCTTTGTTGTCCAGCACGACGGTGGCCGGCGGCGCCTTCAACATCGCTTCGGGAACCTCGGCGTCGCTGCGTCGCACATCCATGTAAAGGGCCAGGTTCTGAATACCGCCATCGGCACCGATCACCATCTTTTCCGAAAGAATCTCCAACTCGCCGCAGAACGGATCCTTGCTGCCATCGATCTTTTCGCGTGGTGGCGGGTCGCCCCCATAGACGAACTTGACCTTGAGCGTCGCCGTGTCGGCAGGCGCTGCGACCAGATGACCGCCAGGCATCGAGGCAGCAGCGGTTTCCATCGCTTGCTCCGCAGGCGGAACATCAGATTCCACGTTCCGCCCTGCCGTCGGGTCGGCCGATGGCCGGGAACAGCCCGTCCAAACCACTGCCGCTACCGCCAAGAAATTGATCCAGTACTTCATTTCAGTGTCTCCGTCATTTCGGGTTATGGTTGGCCAGGCATTGAGTCACCCCCTGTTGTGGGGCATACTTCGCCTGCAGGGATTCCCGCAAGCTCCAGTCAAGGTTATGCGCGATCCATCGTTTCGGCAAGCGACCGACGGTAGCAGGCCCAGGCAACCCGGTTCATTGAAACGAATTGTCCCAGGTCGCCCCAGGATCGGGAGGTGGGAAAAAAATGCAGGCAGGCCTTCCAATTATAAATCGCCGCGTGCTGATTTCGAGCCCTACTGGGGGGATCTCGTAACGAAATCGCACTAGGCGAACAGCCGGAGTTGACGCTACATGACCTCTACCAACCCTCCTCCCGACGCCGTAGACCAATTCGTCCGAGCCTCCGTCTGGTATGGCTCGATCGAACAGGCGGAACAGGCCTTGGCTGCCTGCCCGCAACTAGCCGATTACGACATCGTGACCGC
>RFIQ01000048.1 GCA_003695565.1 Planctomycetota bacterium
ATTGGATCGATCGTTTGGAAACCGCCGACGATGCGGCTCGCGCCGAAATCGATGCTGAAATCCGCCACTACGTCGAATCACGCGTGGAAGTCGCTCAGGCGCATCTGGAAGCCAAGAACATGGGCGGTGCCAAGGCTGAATTCGAAAAGGTCATCGGTACGGTGGGAGGTCTGCTGGCCGCCGGCTATCCCCAACCGTGGATGTACCAGGCGCTGAGCCTGGCGATGGAAGCCTGCGAGTATCCCGCGCAGGATATCAAACGCGCCTTGCTCAGCAGCGTTGACTTCAGCGGTGATCCGGACGATGCAATCAACGTTGCCGCCTATCTGGCGGGCAAGGGCATGAAGCAAGAGGCACTCGATATCCTGCGTGATGTCGCTACGGTGCAACCCCACCGCTACGATGTCTACGCACAAGCCCTGCCGTTGGCGGCGGAAACGCAAAGCCTGAAGGATTTGCAATGGGTTTGCACGGGCGTGCTTAGCAAGGCCTGGCCCAAGGAACACGCCAGCCTGTTCGATCGCGCCAGCGCGCTGGCTCGAGTAACGGCAATCCGATTGGCTCAGGAGGGCCGCGTCGTCGAGGCCAAGGCGTTCGAGGAAGCGGTTCGCCAAGCACTCCTTCGCGATCTGGTCGTGCGAGTCAATTGGACCGGTGATGCCGATTTGGATATCCGCGTTCGCGAACCCGGCGGCACCGTTTGCTCCCTGTCCAATCCGTTGACCGAATCGGGTGGAGTGCTGTTGGGCGATGCCAGCAGTTCCAGCGAGCGAGCAACCGTCGATGGATTTTCCGAATACTACGTTTGCGCCCAGGGTTACCCCGGCCAATACGACATTTTGATCCGGCGCGTTTACGGACAAGTCTCCGGTGGCAAGGCGACCGTCGAGATCATTACCGATTACGGCACACCCCAGCAGTCCCACATCGTCCAACAAATCGACATTGGCGAAAAGGACGCGGTGCTGCAAGTCGCTGTTAAGACCGGGCACCGTCAGGAACCTATCGAAGCGGCTCACCTGGCCAGTGTTCGCAAAAAGCAACTGGCTGCTGGTCGCGCGGTCCTGGCTCAACTTGCCGGTAACGACAGCAGTCAAGGCTCGTTGGCGGATGATTACTACAATTTCCGCCGTATGCTGGCTGCTACTGGACAACGGCGTCTCGGATTCCCGGTCGGCGGAGGTGCCGTCGGTTACATGCCGCAAATCACCACGCTGCCGGAAGGGGCCAGCCTGTCTGTCAGGGGCGTCGTATCGGCCGATCGCCGCTACGTGCGCATTTCCCCCACTCCGTTCTTCACCGGCATCGGAGAGATTTTCACTTTCAATTTCGTCTCGGGCCAAACGGGCCAGGCCGGTACCGGCGGATTGGGAGGTGGTGGCCTCGGTGGCGGTCTGGGCGGTGGCCTGGGTGGCGGACTCGGCGGTGGCGGTGGCGGAATCCTGTAAGTCACGCCCGCTCAAGGGTTGCCGATGGGCTGTCGGGCCTTACTTGATAGCAGCGAAATTGGGACTGAGGCTCGCCCAGCGAAATGAAACGACGCTCCCGGGAATACCGATCCCCACCTCGGTTTCCCGGGAGCGTTTTTTGTGCGCCATCGCCACCCAACGAACTCGCCTCTAACGGAGCCCTCCTATCCATCGAATGGCTCCGCAACAGCTCGCCTTTCCTCCATTCGTTACACTTGGTAGGTTGATCGTTCCGCGGCGGCCACCTGCCGGCCATGCCATCTGTCATTGGACGCACATTCCAAACGAAGACACCTCGTCCTATGCCGTCGATCCTAGGGACTCGCATCGATCGCTACATGGTGGCCATGTACGTGCGGGTGTTGGTCATCTGCTTCGTTTCGCTGTGCGGCTTGATCATCGTAGTGCACCTGTTCAGCAACTTGGACGAGTTCATCCGATTCGCCAAACAATCGCAACGCCCCCTCTGGTCCGTTCTGACAGAGTACTACGGGCCCTACACGTTGACCGTTTTCGAACGACTCTGCGGAATATTGGCACTGCTGGCTGCCATGTTTGTCGTGGCCTGGATGCACCGCACCAATGAATTGACGTCCTTGATGGCGGCAGGAATCTCCAAGCGACGCATCGTACGCCCTTTGCTCTTCTGCGCCATCGCTGTCATCGTGGCAGCGGTGACCGTTCGTGAGTTGGCAATTCCCCGCTACCAAGATCGACTGGATCGGAACCCGCAGGACCTGACCGGCGATTATCCCCGCCAAATCAAACCGACGTATGATGCCACCATTCAAGGTCTGGTTCAGGGCCGCCACCTGCTGCCCGCCCGGCAAGAGATCGTGTCGCCCGTCATCAAGCTCTACGGCGGCCCGTTGGCGGAAGTATGTGGCGGGAAGATTGTGGGAAGTTCGGCTCGGTTTCTCCCGGCGGACGAGCATCGACCGGCTGGGTATTTAATCCTCGGCGTGACGTTTCCCCCGGACGTCGATGCTTTGCAATCGATTGTCGGCTTGGACGGTCGCCCCCTGCTGCTGACCCATCGCGACGCGGAGTGGGTTCCGCCGGGCGGGTGCTTTGTGGCCAGCGAGGTCGAATTCGAGATGCTGCGCGGCGGCAGCGCTTGGAAGCAGTTCGCATCGACGTTGGAGCTGATCAACCACCTCCGCAGTCAGAACGAACGTGGTAGAACTCAGTTGGAGGTCCTGATTCACCAGCGCATGGTGCGGCCCCTGGTCGACCTGTCGATGGTATTGCTCGGGCTGCCCATCGTGCTCAGCCGGTTGGATCGACACGTATTCTGGATCGCCGGAGCCTGCCTGCTGGTCACTGCCGGTTTCGCCGGTTTGGTAATCGGTCTGTCAGCCGTCAGCAGCCAAAGCAATCTGATTCCACCGATGGTGGCCACCTGGCTTCCCATCTTGATTGCGCTTCCCTGGGGTTACGCTCGGCTGCACGCCGCCTACGAGTCGTAGGGCAAGCCTCGATCGCTCGCCTTTCATGCCGCCGAACGATGCAACCATGCATCCGAGCGATCCCACAGGGACGCCGCCTGGGCTCGCCTCAGCCGCCGCGCGCTGGCTGCTGTTTGCCGTACAAATAAGGATTTAAGGTGGGATCGTTGTACATTTTCATCTGGCGGTAGGTCTTGTGCACGAACTGACCCTGGGCGATACCGTCCAGGAGTTGCTGCAGCGAGCGACTCAAGTCGTGTTTCTGCTGACGACACAATTCGATCCGCTGTTGGACTTTGGCCAGATGCGCATCGTCCGCATCATCGCGTTGCAATTGTTCCTCATAATGGTACAGGCGTAGAGCCATGATGCTCAGGCGATCGATGGCGCTGCCGGGTGTCTCCGTGTTCTGGCGTGCATCAGCCGCGGGTTCGACGTCGCGGCGAACCAGTTCCGCGGTGATCCAATCATCGACTTTCTCGATGTAATCGTTGCGGGCCTGGTTCAATCGATCGATTTCGCGTTTGACCTGGGCGATGGTGGCATCGCTAGCATCGGGGCTGCGGGCAATATCCTCTTGATGCCACAGTTCGAAGTTGTATGCGTGTTGGCGACAGATCAACCCCCAGATGCCATCGTACGGATTGTCGATCGGCTGGAGATGCCATCGCTGGACTGTTTCTGCGTGCATTTCCAGTACTTTATTGACATCGATCATCGAAATTGCTCTTGGATTTTGCGTTGTTCCAACCCTGCCATTCCCGAGAATCCAAAGCGCAGACCGCGGATAGAGATCGCGCACGATCTCTACCTGCCACGCCTGAAACCGTTAGCCGGTTTTAGCAGAACGAAGTGAATCTAGGCAACCCAGATTGACTCTACCCTCCTTTCGATGCGCGTCAAACGGCACCATCCGGATAACGCGAAGAATCGGTAAAACCGCCAGCCGCGTCTGCCGATACCTCGTAGGAAAGGCTGCCTGCCTTCGCCTGCGGGTTTTGTGGTCTCGTCGCTTGGAAGTTGCCCGCAGACTTCCTCGAAACATTTCCCTGTGGATGGTTTTGCTATGCGTGTTGTTGTGTTTTCGTGCACGTTAGTGGTCTTGGGTTACCTCAGCACGAGTTGGTCGGCGAACGCTCGAGCGCAGTCGGGCAATCGCTTCGTCCCAGGTACGGGTATCCAACTGACCCAAGTCGGTGATGATTTCGAGGATGCCGAGTGGAAATGGATCCCGAATAACCCCAAGAGCACCGAAGACATCAATGAACGGCAAAACCAGCCGATCGGCAAATCGAGCAACGGCAGGTGGTACGAGGGCATCAAACGGGGGCACCCGGACATCGTGCGACGGGTACCGACACCTGACGGCGGCCTTCCCGGCAGCGAAGGCGCTTTGCTGTTGCAGTCCCTGTTTACGGGTATCCCCAATCGCCCCAGCCATCGCATGCACCAGGAAGATTTCATCTGCAATGTGCAGTACCGCGTGGGGGGGCCGATCTCAGCGTCCCAAGAGCCCAGCGTCACCACCCGTATTTATCTGCCGCCGATCGAACAATGGGAACGCCGTAGCGGTCCGCACTTCGCCTTCCGTGTGGCACTGGAAACCACGAAAACCGAACGCAAACAGCGTTTCTTGTTTTCGACCACGTCGACGGAAAAGGAAGTCTATTGGCCGGGTCTGTTCATTCTCATGGACACGAAAGAGAAGACGCGCCAACCTTACGATTCGTTGTACTTTCGCATCCGCGCGAATCCCAACGGTGGCGATTTCCTGGGGCCGAAGATAACCCAAACCGGGTGGTGGACGCTGGGAATATCGATCAGCAGCGACGGGGCCGTGCACTATTACGCTCGACCGGGCGTGGAAGACCTGACGCCCGAAGACCACATCGCTTCGCAGTACCCCTACGGATATCGATGCGAGCGATTCCGCTCCGTCTTTTTCAACGTCGTCAACGGTGATAACGGCCGTGATTGGACGACGCCGCTGGTGATCGATGACACTGAGATTTTCGTGCGCCATCCCGGTCGGCGTTTCGCCAGCCAGGCAGCTACGCGCCGCTAAGGAGCGTCTCGGATACACCTGTCGGATCACGCCGTAGCCCGCCTCTCTGAGTCGGGCTACGAAGGACCCGACTCGGAGAATCCGTCTACAGACTGGACAGGTATTTCAAGGACGGCCCCAACGCCCCGGGCCTGGACAACTCACCGTCGGGGGCCTCCGCTGGTTGAGGCGATTTCCTGCCAGATGCGGCGCGCGTGTTGGAGGGCGGTGGCCGCGTCCACCAATTCACCATCCAACTGCATCTCCCGCACCCTGGCCAGGATACGGCTATAGTGCCGACCGGGTGGAATACCGGCCGCCTTCAAATCGTCTCCCGTGATCAGGGGCGGAGGGTTCAGTTGTTCTGGTGGCAACTTCAATCGCTGCTGGACCCACGCGATAGCGTCCCGGCACGCCGACGGCGCTTGCCCAGCCCTGCAGCGAGCCTCCAGCAACTCCAACGCTTGGCAGCATGCCTCATGAACAACAACTGGTTGCACCTGAGACCAACGCAATTCGGGAGCCCGGGCCAAAACCGGCTGGGCAGAAAGACAATACTCGAACACCTTGCGTTGGTCGTTGGATAACCGCAATCGTCGCTGGATGCGTCGCGCAACTTCCTGCCAGTCGACTTGTTTTTGACTGTCCCCCCACGGGACCATCAGGGCCGCAAGCTTGACGATCCAATCGGCGCAGGACAGATGCTCCAGCAACCGTGCCGCGGCATCGACCAGGTCGTCCTCCGCGATCTCGGGAAACAGGTGCGGCAGCAAGCCAGTACGGTGCCACAAACGCACCGCCTCGGATGCACGCTGACACTCCAGCGTCCGTTGGACCTCCATGCAAATGCGTTCTGGAGCCACCACCTCGATTTCACCGGCATGCCGACGGATCGCATCGAACGTCCTGGGCTCGATCTCAAAACCAAAGCGGGCGGCGAAGCGAACGGCCCGCAGCATCCGCAGCTTGTCCTCAGCAATGCGTGCTTCGGGATCTCCGATAGCGCGAATCACCCCAGCCTCCAAGTCCTTGCGTCCTCCCACGTAATCGATCACGCGGCCTTCGAGGGGATCGTAGAACATGCCATTGATGGTGAAATCGCGGCGGAGCGCATCTTCCTCGGGCGTGCTGAAAGTCACTGCGTCGGGATGCCGACCGTCGCTGTAGGAGGCATCGGTGCGAAAGGTAGCGATCTCCACTTGGATGCGGGTATCGGGGTCCACGTAAAGCACGACTCCGAAGGCCGCTCCAACCAACCGGGTATGCCGCTTACCGAACACCGCCACGACCTGTTGAGGCACGGCGCTGGTCGCCACATCGTAATCCAGGGGCTCGATTCCCAGCAGGATGTCGCGCACGCAGCCACCGGCCCACAGCGCTTGATAACCATGGTCGCGCAGTCGCTGCACCACCTCCAGGGCCACCCGTCGAGCTGTTTCGCTGCGAGACATCATCCGGTTTCCATCATGCGTTGGGGACAGCAGCAACGGGAATCGACTCACCCAACGCCTCGATTAAGCCGCACAACTGACGGCTCGCATCCGCTTGATCGCACTGCACACCACCGCCCCACCTCAGCCTGCCGGACTCGATCGCCGCGATCGCGTCGAGAACCGCCGCATGAACCTGGCTGAGAATTCGGAACTGCTCGTCGGGTGCCAGTACGGTTCGCCGGTGCTGCAATCGGCCTCCGTATCGGACACGCTCCAACACTTCGAGCCGCCCACTGGCCGCAGCGTACTTACGCCCCTGGAAGTACAGACGTCGCAGTTCCTGTCGGCCGTTGATGTGCAGGACGGGATCCTCGTCGACAAACAAAGACCAGCCGCCATCACGGCGCTTCCCCCAAAAAATGTTCTTGGGAAGCGGCCCGCGTCCACCTACCGCGTGCCTGAAAGATGGGGCAGCCCTCCCCTCCCGTTTATCGGCATCGCCAAAGGCTGACTCGCCACCAGTCGCACCGACCGCTCCAGCCACCGCCTCGCTGGTTGCCGCAACCCACACGCAGCGGATCGGAAATTGGGTCGCTCTCCCCAGCAGATCTTCTTTCGGTTGCTCGTAAATCGCCACTACACTTGTTCCTCCGGGGTGCCAAACCAACCATCCGTCATCGCACGATCGCCGAGCCCTATGGCCCTGGATCGAAGGTTACGACGCCACCGTCGCTCGTCCCTGGCCTTAATCCGCAATCACGACTTTATCGGCAAACCCCTTCGTTTCCCAGGCGACTTGCCCTCATTGCACCAGCGACCACCCACGCCTACGGCACCGCCGCGCCGATGCGGAGTCCCCGACGACCTTACAACCGACGAATGTCAAACTTTACTGGATACGTCGACTTTGATGGTCGATATGAATTTACGGGTTCATGTGCCGTTTGGACGGTCTTGGAAGGGGCTGGCACGGGAATTGTCGGATGTTGCCCAGCAAGATCACTTGCCATTCACGCTTACAGCAAAAAGGGGCCGCTTGGATGCCTCACCAGATATCGATGCAAGCATTCTTATTGGCCGTCGGCGGGATATTGCTTACCGGGTGCTGCTGTGTCCCCGGCGGACCTCCGGAGGGATGCGGCCTGTGCGGACCGTGTGGCCCGCATCCCCTCCAGCGACTCGCTGCCTGCAAGGGCGCATGCGGTGAGGTCTATGTCGACGAATGGCTGAGCCACCCACCCCAAGTGGATCCCTGCAGGGCGCCTCAGAAACTGCCGCCGGCCGATTGCGGCGATTGCGGCCGATGCCGCCATTGCCAACCCATGCGCCGCGCGCTGGCTTTGCTGGTTGGCGTTCGACATGCCGACCACGTTTCCATCGAATCGTACCCCGGCGGTGCTGCCAACGGCTGCGCGGCGTGTACCAATGCGGCGTGGGACGTGTACGAGGAAGGTTCTGTTGAAGTGCTCCAGCCGCAACCAGGGCCGCAAGTGCCGTCGGGGACCGAGGTGCAACCCGAACAAGTGCCAACCCCGGCTCCGGAACCCGGCGATTCGTCGACCTACCGTCGCCGCGCGCAACAGCGCTTCCGCACGGCCACGTATTCGCGATCGCCTCGCTGATTGCCAATCATCCCCCGACGGTGTGCTGGCATTGTCCTGGTTGGGACGACTGTCCTTAAAGTCGACGCGACGCGGGCCTGCTGTTGGCCGCAGGCACTCGGAGCGTCCGGTACTCGGAGCGTCCAACGCGTGAAGCCTCCCGGCTCGCAGGCCCTTTTCGCTGGGAATCTCGACCCGCGGTCGGACCTGCCCGGCACGCGCGGTAGGCGTAAAACGTTTCGTCCGACGGGTACTCACGGTCTCAGTGCATGAAGGGATCTCTCACGAAGGCGCAAAGACACGCATGCGAAAGGGAACGCCTCTTAAGTCGGGATCGAGGACGATGCGGAGAGCTGAGATTGCGGGCGCGTAACGATGTGGAAAGCTGAGGTCTGGATCCAGTAGTGATGTGGAAACGGCGCGGGAAACTGAATTGGCAGCGCCGAAAGCCGACTGACTGCCTGGAAGGCTATCCCACGTGGGATAAGCTTCCAGCTTGTCATGTTCTCAGCGGCCGTGGGATAAGCTTCCAGCTTGTCATGTCCTCAGCGGCCGTGGGATAAGCTTCCAGCTTGTCATGCGCCACCATGCCGCGAACACAAGCTGAAAGCTACTGCTACCAGCGCGGCTGCCCTAGGAACAAGGCTTGCCAGTACCCGAGACGATTGTTCTTTCCTGATCGAGTGCCCATCGGTCCCGCGTAGCCCGACTCTCGGACTCGGGGAGTTTTTCAGGCCTGACTCGGGGAGTCAGGCTACGAACCGGAGCACTAGATCGATTCGATGTGCAGGCTTCGGCGGCGCCGTTCCTCGCGCCGGACATCGTCGATCAACGTCGCTACTTCCGGCACTTTGTCGATCCCGTACAAGACCAATTTGGGATGCGAACGATCGCTGCTAGTGATGGTGATCGTACCGACTCCTAGCATTCGTTGAATGATTCCCTGAGTGAAACTGACGTCATCGATGTCGATCACTTCAATGCGATCGGTGGTGCGGGTCAGCAGTCCACTTTGGTGGATGAAGCGTTGGGTGGTCAATTCGTAATGCACGCTGAATTTGCGGTACAGATAGACGCCGATGGCCACGCACCACCACAAGAGAATCGCGGCTCCAGCGATCGCCCAGATCGTTCCCGCGTTATCGCCTCGTGCGAACAGGGCCACGGCGACCAGGACCAATACCGTCACCACAGCCGATCCTATCCAAGTTCCGTACATGGCCTTGGCACAGTAGCCACCCTGCCACAGCGTTCGCTCCGGCACATTGCGGTTGTCATCTCCGCTATTGGCTTTGGCAACCGCCGACTCGAATTGTTCTCGTGGACTCTGAGAGGGATTGGACGCGGGCGCAGGGGGAGTCTGTTCGTCGTTGGACATCGTTATTGCCATCCTCGGTGGAAGGGGAAGGTACTTGTGCCTGAAGGCGGATTCTCGCGTGCCGGTGACCATTTTAGTGGGCAACGCCCTACCGATGCTATACTGGGCAGATTACAACCTCGGGCTGGGCGCAAGCGCGACGTCTCTGGCCGCGAATTCTGAGTGCAAACCGGCAACTGCAAACTGTCGAGCGGCGTTGATCGATCGGGATTTCAGGCTACAACCAATTCGTGTTCCTACTCCGGGGCTTGCTACGCCATGATTTGTCCCAACTGTTCGGCCGATAATGATCGCGTGTTGGATTCCCGGGCGTGCGAGGACGGCCGGGCCATTCGCCGCCGTCGCGAATGCAATCACTGCAAACACCGTTTCACCACCTACGAACGGGTGGAGCTTCGTCCCCTGCAGGTCATCAAGAAAGATGGCACGCACGAGCCATTCTCTCGAGAGAAGATCGAGCATGGAGTACAACGTGCCTGTTGGAAACGTCCCATCAGCACGGAGAAGATCCGCGAACTGGCTTCGGCCGTCGAGGCCGACATCGCTTCGGACTATGAAACGGAAATCGACAGCTCGATCATCGGCCGCATGGTCATGCAGCGCCTGTACGATTTGGACCAGGTAGCCTACGTTCGATTTGCCAGCGTCTACCGCGAATTCAAGGACGTCGAGGACTTCGTGGCGGAAGTCGTCCCCTTGCGGTCGCAAAAAACCAGACGCGAATCACAATCGGGCGAAGCGTAGCGGGCGGCCGGAGGCCCCGACCGCTCCGCGAACTGTCAAGTGGCATCGGTAGCCCCGGCGTCTCCCACCTGCATCTGCGGGTCGCGCACGTAGTGCCCACTGCGTCCGCCCGATTTTTCTACCAGTTCCACCGACTCGATCCGCATGGCCCGGTCCATGGCCTTGGCCATGTCGTAGACCGTCAGCCCCGCCACCGCCGCCGCCGTCAACGCCTCCATTTCTACCCCCGTCTTGGCACTCGTCACCGCGGTCGAGCGGATCTCCAGACTTCCCGGATCCAGCCAGGTGAACTCGATGTCCACCGTCTCCAGCGGCAAGGAATGGCACAGAGGGATGAGCGCGTCGGTTCGCTTGGCGGCTTGGATCCCCGCAATACGAGCAACCGTCAGGACGTCGCCTTTGCGGATCGTTTGCGAACGAATCTCCTCACCGGTCGCAGGCTGCATCCGCACGACGGCGCGCGCGACGGCGCGGCGCCGCGTCACAGGTTTATCTCCGACATCGACCATCCGGGCTGTGCCGCTGCCATCGACATGACTGAGTCGAGAGTCTGCCATCTCGTCGCCACCTCACCGAAAAGTTCCTTTTGGTCTCCTGCCAGCCCAGCGGCCGGCCCGCCGCGCGTCGAGCGCACACCGATTCATTTCGCCGTCGACCGGCGTTTCTCTCGATTCTTGTCTGCCAGCACGATTTCGAATAGGCCATCCATCGGTGCCCCCAAGCCAAAACAGAATCCCGAATCGGCTGAGACGGGGCAGGATCTGGCGAGCCAAACAAAAAACCCACCTACCGTTTCCAGTAAGTGGGTTTGGGTATTGTGGGATCTTAGCGTTCTCCGCCGCGGTCCCCCTGAACGAGGCAAATGCGATGAGTCGGCGAGCCGAAGTCTACACCAACTCTTTCTTACCTCCGATCAGGGTTCGCAAGCGCTCGGCGAGCAAGCGCGCATCAAACGGCTTCTTGAACGTCTCGTTGATCGCCGATCGGTCGAAACTGAACGTTTGACCATCGTCGGGCAACAGAGCGATCAAGATGATATCGCTAAAATCGCTGTTCTTTCGCAGGTTTTGGCAGATTTGCAGCGCTTCCACCTTCCCGATTGAAAAATCAACGATCATACAATCGGGATGGAAACTCTCTGCTTGGATGCCCGCCTCAAAACCGCTGGCTGCCGTGCCGACTTTGAACGATTTCTCAGGCGGCAGTTCCCGCTTGAGGTTCTCGATCAGCACTTGATCCTGAGCAACGATCAACACCTTTGCCATTGCCTCATCTTCCAAATCCCCCAAGGGCATGCCATGCTCCTTGAGGAACTTGATGAGGTACTCGCGGGGGATTCGGCGGTCTTGCGACCCGGGAATCCGGTATCCCTTGAGTCGGCCGGAGTCGAACCATTTGCTCACGGTTCGAGGGGCCACCTTACAGATCTTGGCGACCTGTCCTGTGGTGAACACCTTCATATGCAGGATCTCCGTTATTCCTTACGTGATTATGGAGCTTCCTCGCCTCGTTGGTAGCGAGACAAGCAAGCTGTGTGCGCCCCTGCCTGCTCAGCTTCGCTGCCGAAACGAACGAGTTCGCTGCGGCAATCGATCCCTCGAACACGTCGCTGCACAGACACTTGGGTCAGGGCTGTCAAAATCGTGAACGGGATTCATTGATTCCGGGCTCAGCTTTCCCGCAATCGAAACCAGTTCCTGTGGCCAGTTGCCTCTGGTGTCCCTACCGGATGCCGATTCTCATGCGCACCCCCGAGCGTGATGAATCGTCAGCCGGGCCCATTCACTCAACCAATTCGGTTAAGGCAGCCGTGCTGCATGCGGAGAATCCGCGACAAGACGAGCAAACCGGCACGGGCCGCCTCGCTCCTCGAGCCCCCACAGAATGCGCGCAAAGCACGCCCCCGTAGCGTTTCAGATTCCCCCCTAACTGAACCAGTTTCGTGCTGGAATCCCTGGACCAATCGATCCGACGGGTTTTCACAGAACAAACTGTCCGCTGTTTGTTTTCGAATCAGACGGGGCAATTACTTTAGGAAGAATGCTCGATTGCAAACTTCCATTCCCCACAGGCGCCCTTACCGCCTGACCAGACACCCCTGGGGGACCAAATTTCGGCAGTTTTGGTCGTTTTTTTAAAGTTGCTGCAGCGCGCGAGCCATGACTGCATCTCCGACCACTTGCCGTCTGCCGTCTTGCCATCCCACCATTTGGAAGCAATGCAAGCTCCCTTTACACTCGAACGCTGCTTCGGCTAAGGTGCATTTTTCCTGTTTGTAGCGATCAAGTGGTGCGGAGACCGTACGCATGCGAGTATTCGGCATACTCCTGACGATCGCGCTGCTCTATCGCGCAGGCCCCACCGCATGGGCTGGCGATACAGAGCGCGATTTTGGATGGCAGATTGCGGATGACGGAGTGCTGGAATACATCATCCAGATCTCTCCCCAACAAGCGGCCCAAATGCAGGCCAATAAACTCGAGAACCTCAGCGCGCTGCCACCAACGCTGGTCGGCCGCGCGCGACGGATCGCCGTGCGCATTGGCACTGACCCCTTGCCGCGCGTTCCTTCGCTGGAGGAGATCGAACGGACGATTCCCCGCTACACCGAACCGGCCGACGTCACGGCGGCCCTGGGCCCCGGCCGCATCGCGGAGGTCGAAGGGGGACAAGTGGTGGATGTCCAAAACTCGCTCCCCAACCTGCCTCCCTTCAGCAGCGGTGCTTCCGCTCGACCGTCTCCAGGCAACGGCTCGTTCGGTCTCCCATCCACATCCCCCTCCGGTACGGCAAATCCGTCTGCATCCACACCCGGTGCGTCAACCTCCTCCGCCGGGCTGCTCCCCAACTTGCCCCCGCCGTCGGCTGGATCCGCAGGCAGCAAGTTCCTCGACGGGGCCAGTGGGTCTCCGGCGCCCAACACTCCGCCGCCCCTGTACCAACCCTCCTCAGGCGTAGGTTATGCTGCCGGCGGGGCTGGTCCCACAGCCTCCCAACCGAACACTGGCACCACCGCTCCTGCCAACCAGCCTGCGTTTTCCAGCTCCAGCAAGTTTGCGGACACAGCCACCGAACCGGCCCTGCCCGCCACCTCCGATGTCGCATCAGGGATCCCGCCTCAGCGCACTCCCGTCAGCGGTTTCGGCTCGACGCCCGGTGCCACTGCAGGCCCCGCATCGGCCACGAATCCAGCCGGCTCCCAGTATGGTTACCCGGCAGGCCCCAGCGGCTACGCTTCCACACATGCCCCCAACGCCTCCCCCGGCTACGGTTCCACTCCACCAACGTACGGCAATTCGCCATGGGCTTCGGCCTCAGGTACCGGTATGGGCGGCCCCGATCAGGGCTACGATCCCCGTTACGCATCCCCCGGTTACAACCAGGCACCGCCTGCTGGGTACCAACCCCAAGCGCCAGGGCCACGGATGGCTGCCCTGCCCGATGCGACGCCGTCCGCCCCCCAAACCGGCTCGCCAACGGCGTTCCCGTCGACGACCCCCGCCCCAGTTCCTCAGACCTCATCGACAGCAGCGTCGAACAACGTACAACAAAGCGGCCCCAGCCCCTCAGATGGGCAACCTGCGGCCAGTTCCGCCCGGTCTCAGGCCAGCGCCAGCCTAGTGTTGCTCCAGATGTTTTTCTTGATCTCGCTGCTGGCCAACGTCTATTTGGGTTTCTTGATGCGCAAGCTGTTGGCTCGATACCGCAATCTATTGGCCACCGTGCGCGGTCACGCCACTTCCTGATCCCCTCAAGCGCCATTCCCGCATCCGATTCAGTCAGGGCGGGGCAGGGCGGCCGATCTCACGCCGGGCGCCGGGTCGAGTATCAGCCGGAAACGATGCGACAGCCGCATTGCATCTGGAGCGAATGCCCCCTGCAGTTTGGACCGCCAAGCTGCCACCGGACGGTTCACACACCGGCAGATCGAGGAACGCTTCCCCTCGTTTCACTCGGATCGCCGTGCTGCGTTGAACTGCAAATAGTTCAGGTGCCGATACAATTCGCACCGCTTCAATAGCTCGGCATGCGTTCCCTCGTCAACCACGCGCCCGGCATCCAATAATACGACCCGGTCGCAAGCGCGCAACGTCGCCAGGCGTCGTGGCAGAACCAGGGTAATCGTCTCCTGCTGAGCCAACCGTCTCTGGCTGTCCAGCGTCCGCGCATCGACGTGCAAATCCCCGCTGCTCGGCGGCTCTTCGATGGCACACACATCGGGTTTCTTGAGCAGCGCTCGAGCCAATCCCACGCGAAAACGCATCTCCATCGGCAGCCGTTCGTCGTCCGGTGTGATTACCGTCGCCAGCCCCTCATCCAACTGCCGCAGGATATCCTCCAGCCCCACGTCCTTGATGCACTCGGTCAGATCGAGATCGGAGATTCTCTCACCATCGATCAAATTGTCACGCAAGGTTCCCAACAGCATCTTGGGAGTCAATTCCACCGTCACACCATTCAGCAAC
>RFIQ01000503.1 GCA_003695565.1 Planctomycetota bacterium
CTCCTGCACCACTCGAGCCAAGAACCACGGCGCTGCGCTCTACAACATCAACTCGGGCTCCGTCCTGATGGGTGCGCCGCATGTGGGGGCATGGGCCGCCTACGGGCTGGGCACATTGAACCAGGATTTGCCCACTTTCATCGCCATGTACGACCACCGCTCGTGCCCGGAAACCGGGGTACAGTTATGGGGATCCGGCTACCTGCCCGCCGAGTACGGCGGCGTGACCATGCGTCCGGGGCCGGTCCCGATTCTGTACGTCGACCGTCGACCTCGCTACACGGCGGTGGCCCAACAGCGGCAAATGGAATTCTTGCGGAGTATCAACGCCCGGCATGCGTCCCAACGGACCATGCGGGAACCGCTGGAGGCCCGAGTCGAATCCTTGGAAACAGCCTTTCGCATGCAAGCCTCCGTCCCAGAGTTGACCGATCTCAGTCGCGAAACAGCCGCCACCAAACAACTCTACGGGCTGTCCGACCCCGCCTGCCGCTACTTTGGGACCCAACTCCTAATGGCCCGTCGCATGGTGGAAAGAGGCGTGCGGTTCATCCAAATCTATCATGGAGGCGCCGTGCGCAATTGGGACCAGCATTCCAAACTGCAGCAAGAACATGCGGCCCTGGCCCATGAAACCGACCAGCCCATCGCCGGTCTGCTGACGGATTTGAAGCAACGCGGCCTGCTCGATTCGACACTCATAGTCTGGGGCGGCGAGTTTGGACGCACTCCGACATCGCAGGATTTCACCGGCCGGGACCACAACCCCCACGGTTTCACCATGTGGATGGCCGGTGGTGGAATCCGGGGAGGCACGTCGGTCGGCAAGACCGATGAATTCGGCCTGCATGCGGTGGAAGATCCGGTCAACGTGCACGACTTGCATGCCACCATTCTGCACCAATTAGGGATCGACGCAGATCGATTGACATTTCGATTCGGAGGCCGTGACCAGACCCCCACCAATGGACTGGGCAAGGTGGTGCACAAGCTGCTGCGGTAACCAGCGCAGCATAATCGTTGCCATCCTCAGAATCTGCCGCACGGCAACTACCATCGCCTGCAATGAATGCCATGCCTACCGGCCGGGATTTGCCTGATGCCGTTTCCCAACCTACCTATTGGATGCAGCAGTAGCTTTTTCCTAGTTGACATTGCGACAGCGGACCCCGGGAGGGTGACCGAAGTACGAAGCGAGGAATTGATGCCGTGAAGGATCATCGAAACAAACCATTTCGCAAGGGAGCCGCTACGGTGGAGCTGGCCGTTACGCTGCCGTTGTTGGTCACGCTGGCGTTTGGAACCATTGAAGCCACCAACGCGATCTATCTCAAGCAGTCGCTGGTGATCGCCGCCTATGAGGGCGCGCGCGTGGCGATTCTGCCCAACACCGATGAAACCAAGGTCAAGGCAGCCAGCCAACGTATTCTCACCGCGCGGCGCGTCAAGAATGCCACCATCACGGTGTCGCCATCCAATTACCAGAACAAGCCCTATGGCACGCCCATTCAAGTCACCGTATCCGCCAAGCTGTCCAGTAACCTCATCAGTCCGGCACTGGTTCTTCAGGATCGGACCACGTCCGCCTCGGTGGTGATGATGAAAGAACAGTGATGGCGGCGATGAACAAAGCGCAACGGACGACTCGGCCCCATCGATGATTGCCCGTTCCCTGATTCTGCTCACTCCGTATTGAGGGCTTCCGCTTATGCATACGACACAACACCGCCGGGATTCGCGCCAATGCAGTCCAACCCGACGCTGTCGCCAACGACGGGGCGCCGTCATCGTGCTGGTCGCAATTCTGTTGCCCGTGATGATCATTCTGGCCGGATTCACCATCAACGGTGCGCTGATCCAGTTGCGCAAGACGGAAATGTACGTGGCGGCCGATGCCGCCGCGCGGGCGGGCGGTCGCGAACTGGGAGTGGAACAATCCGAGAGCAAAGCCATCGCCCGAGCCCAAGAATTCGCGGCGCGCAACAAAGTCGGCGGCGTGCCGGTTGACTTGAAACCGAGCGACATAGTATTCGGCCAATCCGATCGCTCTGGCACGTCGCGTTACAATTTTGATCCCAATGGGCAATTCCGCAATGCTATGCAAGTACACGTAAAACGCGATGGGAGTCATGCCGGTGGGCCCGTACCCCTGTTGTTTCCCATGCCCGGGGTCGTATCCTCCGTAGAACTCGGGCAATCCTCGATCTCGACTCAGGTGCAGGTAGATGTGTGCCTGGTAATCGATCGTTCGGGGTCCATGGCATATGCCTCCAACGAGACAGCACAGTATCCGCCCGCCCCCAAATCGGCTCCCCCTGGCTGGGATTTCTGTGATCCAGCACCTCCGGCCAGTCGTTGGTTGGATCTGGTGCAGGCCGTGCAAGTATTCGATCAAGCGCTGCAGGACTCGCCGGCAGTAGAATTCGCTTCGCTGGTCACCTATGCCGACACGGCAGTGATCGAGCAACCGCTGACCACCAACTACTCCCTGCTAGAGAACTCCCTGAACAAGTACACCAACTCCTTCTGCGCCGGGGGCACGAACATCGGCGGAGGCATTCTGGTCGGCATGAATGCGTTGGCCAAGAACGTACCGGGCCGCAGTGGAGCGATCAAAGTCCTGCTGGTGATGACCGATGGAAAACACAATAGCGGGCTCGACCCGGTAGCCGCAGCGAAAATCGCCGGCAAACAAAACGTGATGATCTTTACAGTCACTTTTTCCAATGAAACAGACGAAGCCCGCATGAAACTAGTTGCCAAAGAAGGACAAGGTGAACACTTTCATGCGAAAAACGGCAACGAACTCCAAGACGTCTTCAAGAAGATCGCTGCCCGGCTGCCGGTCCTCTTGACCGAATGAACCAACCAGCTCAAATCAACTCAACATAACAATCTCTTTCGCCATGAATACGATCATGTCTCCGAACTTGAATCACTTTCCCCCGCGCTCCGCCCGGCGCCCTTTGCGCCAAGGCCCGCGGGGCACCACGACGGTCGAGTTTGCCATCGTCCTGTCGGTGCTGGTCGTCATGGTGTTTGGCATGATCGAATTTGTGCGTTTGTCGCAGATGCGGCATGCACTCGATACGGCCAGCTATGAAGCGGCGCGCGTTGTCATCGTTCCAGGAGCCAAGGTCTCGGAAGCGGAGGCACAAGCCAACAAGCTACTGGCTCCGCATGGACTGAAGGTCAAGAAAATCACGGTGTCCCCTTCGCCCATCAAAGAAGATACGGCGGAAGTCACTGTGCGGATCGAAGCCGCCGCCAGCCCCAACTCCTGGAGCCTGACGCGGTTCAGCAAGAACCTGGTGTTGACCGCCGAAACAACCCTGCTCACCGAGCGCGCGCCCACAGTGCTCACCAAGGCCATCAACCCTCCTCCACCTCCCAAACCTAAACCCAAACCCAAACCCAAGCCCAAACCCAAACCCAAACCCAAACCCAAACC
>RFIQ01000504.1 GCA_003695565.1 Planctomycetota bacterium
CCCCCAAGGTAAGGTTCCGAGCACTGCGCAGCGGGCGGTCCACAGCCAAATCTCTCGGGAAGGGACCCAGTAATCATGACCAGATTCGCAATTGGCATCACTGCACTCGCTCTGACTTGGTGCTGTGGTTCGACAGCCCTGAGCCAGCAACCGGGATTTGGATGGGCGGGAATGCATGAAAAATACCAGCAATTTCGCACTGATTTTCACCGCAACCGACTGTGGCCCCATCCCTTTCGAGCGCAAGATTCGGCTGCCGTCATGCGCTTCTTCGATGTTCAGCGCGATAATGGCTGGCGGTTGCACAACACCTTGGGGGCGGGGATGTTCGACTCCAACACCAATCAATTGACCGATGCTGGGCGGATGCACTTGCGCTGGATCGTGTTGCGAGCTCCCGAAGAGCGTCGAGTCGTGTTCGTGCTTCGGGGACGCAATGACAGCGAGACGGCGACGCGAGTCGAAGCGGCCCAGTTGGCGATCAGCGAAATGATCCCCGTTGGTCCCCTCCCACCCATCTATCTGACCGACCAAGATGCGCCGGGTTCGTCCGGGGCCTATCAAACGACGATCAATCGAGCGATGACATCGTCGGTTCCCGCGCCGCGTCTGCCGCCGGCCGATGGCGTCATCAGCGGCTCGAGTACCGGCGGAGGCGACTCCCCCTAGTGCTTCGTCGCCCGACCGACGCCTGTTCGTGTCGACGAAGGGCACCTGCCGAAGGAGTTGAAACCGAACAAGGGCACCCCGTGGGGGAACCACGTCATCACTCGGAAAATCGCTCTTGCAGTTGACGTACCTGATCCGAGGTCAGGAAGCGAACAGGGAGTCCGCGCAATAGCATGTAAAGGCGTGCGGTCTCTTCCAACTCCTCGATCGCCGCTCCGGCGGCCTCCAGGCTCTTACCGGCGACGACCGGACCGTGGTTGGCCAGCAGCAAGCTATGGGCCTGTCGCGCCTTGGCTTCGACGGCTTGGGCCAGTCCCACATCTCCGGGTGGGTAATAGTCGATCAAGGGCAGTTTTCCGACCCGCATCACGTAATACGCGGTGATGGGCGGAAGGACGTTGGCCGGATCGATGTCGGCCAAACAGGAAACAGCCACGGACCACGTTGAATGCAAATGGACGATGGCCGAGTCATCGGGACGCTGTCGATACATGGCCAAATGCAGGAACGCTTCTTTGGACGGCCTGTCGCCCGCAATGTGGTTGCCACTCCAATCCACCTTGGAAATCCGATCCTCGGTCAACTCGCCCAGGCATGCGTTGGTGGGAGTGATCAAGATCCCGTCGGGGAGGCGAACGCTGATATTCCCGGAGCTGCCGCTGGTGTACCGCCGCTGAAATAAGGATCGCCCCAGTTGTGTGATGCGCTCACGAACGGCATATTCGCTCATGGTGAAGACCAATCAGCTGGAAGACATTGCGTATTGAAAGGAGACGGCCAGCCCCGGCGCCATGCGAGGTCCACCAAATCCAAGCCGTCACGATTGTGGGCGGGGCGTCGCATTGGCGGGACGCCGGCGTCATGTCGTCGCGTTTCGGGCGGCATCCCGCGCCTCCACCAATTCCGCGGCAATCGCTTTCGCCACATCCATCGTGGAAGCCCGCCCGCCCAGGTCAGGAGTCAACCACTGGCCCTGGCGTAGAACCCGCGCGGTGGCGTCTTCGATGGCCCGGCTCGCAGCCAGACAATTTGCATCACCGTGGCGATCCCCCAGCCAATCCAGCATCATCGCAGCCGACAATACCGTGGCCATCGGATTTGCAATTCCTTGCCCCGCAATTTGAGGTGCGGTTCCGTGCGAGGGCTGGAACAACCCATGGTCCTCACCGATTTCTCCTGAAGGCCCCAATCCCAGCCCACCCACCAAACCCGCCCCTAAGTCCGAGAGTATGTCGCCGAACTGGTTTTCGGTAACCACGACATCGAAATCCCAAGGTCGAGTTACCATGTACAAACTCATTGCGTCGACATAAACCGCTTCTGCCGCCACGTCGGAGAATTCCCTAGCCACATCAAAGAAGACGCTGCGGAAGAACGCAAAGGAACGGAAGACGTTGGCCTTATCAACACACGTCACCATTTTTTTTCCATCGGTGGGGCGTCCCGCACGTCGCTGGGCCAACTCAAAAGCGAACTTGGCGACGCGGGCGGTTCCCCGTCGCGTCACGATCAGGGTATCAGTAGCGACCTCGTCGTCGACAGCGGCGCCGCCGCCAAACGAGGCAAACAGTCCCTCCAGGTTTTCCCGGATGATGACGAAGTCGATTCCTGGCCCCGCGTCACGCAACGCGCAGGGTGCTCCCTTGTAGAGCTTGACGGGGCGCACGGCTGCATAAACGTTCAATGCTCTGCGCAGTCCCACCATCATCGTCGGCTGGACTTCTGTCCCGTCGGGCATGCGCACATCTGGCAGTCCGATGGCGGACAGCAGAACCGCGTCTGCATCCAAACAGCTCTGCAGCACATCGTCCGGTAGAGCAACTCCCGTTTCTCGAAACCGTTCCGCCCCCGCCCGATAGGCGGACCAGTTGAGCACCAGATCCGGAAAGGGCTCTGCAAGTGCCCCCAGCACAACTTCGGTCGCTGCCATGCACTCCGGTCCGATGCCGTCCCCTGGGAGCAACGCGATGTTATAAGTCGCCATAAAGCCTCGTCGTCAGTGGTACCCGCGTCGAGCTAGTGCTCTGCCAAGTACAAAAAAGTGGGGTAAGCATCCTGCTCGCCAAGCGCCACCATGCCTCTATCGGAAGCTGAAAGCGTCCGCCACGAACACGTCTACACGATTGCCGCCAGAACCAGAACTTGACAAAGCGCCAGCCGGAATCCCGCCCTACCCATTCGGTTGGGAAAGACCTTCCTGAAATCCAGTGCCGATTGTAGCTCAGTGCCGGAAGATGGCAATTCCGACACCAGTGGAGGTCGGCCCCCAGTTTCTGGTTCGCCGTGAAGAGAATTGGCACGCACGTTGCAGTCTCCCCTTGATGACGAGCCTGTTTGCAGGGCGAGCGCCTCCTCGGGCGAATCGGGGTATCGCTCGGCTTTGCATGGCTCCGGGAAATGGTGGTGGCGGGGACTCGGTCTCCGCTGGAGGCTTGTGAAACACGTGCAGAGATTTGGGCAAGGAACTGGAAAGGAGAGGGTACTGCTATGCGTCGTTTACTGGTTTGTGGTGGAATCGACGGTCGCGAGTCTGCCGTCGAAACTCTGAAAGAAATGATCTCCGAGCACAGGCCCGAAGCCGTCCTGTTCGTGGGTGGACTTTGTGGCCGAGATCAAGGTGGCGAGGCGGACGATTTGACACCCCAGCAAGTACAAATCTGGGAAACCTTTTTCAAGACGCTGGGCGAAAGCGGTGTGTATACTGCGTTCCTGCCGGGATGGTACGACACCCCCATCGACGAATTCTTGCAAGCAGCCATGAACGCGGAAGTCGATTACTCCAACCTGCATTGCGTCCACGGCACCTTAATGGAGGAAGCGGATGTGGCGATTTGCGGGATCGGCGGTGAGATCGCGGAGAACGGAAGCTGCAAAGGCGATCATTGGAAACGTTCTCGCAACTCCGCCGAGTACTACCTGCGGCGTCTGTGGGCATCGGAGAAACCGCGCAAGTTCCTGTTGCTGGGAACTCCGCCGACCGGTGCGCTGGGCGGTGACAACGGCAGCGCAGTGGTGGGAGAGTTGATTGACAGCTACCATCCCGACCTGTGCGCGGTTCTGGGTGATAGTGCCCATCGAGGTGTTGAACGGGTTGCCAGCACCTATGTTGTCAACCCCGGCCGATTGTCCGACGGGTGCGCTGCGATTTTCGATTGGTCGAAGCCGGCCGACGAACGGTTCACTCCCATTGGCGCTGAACAACCCGTTGCTCCGGCCTCTCAACAATAGAGAGGCGTCGGACGGCAACCACATGCGACCAGCCTGTGTCGGGGCATTGAAAACCTGTCGCAAGCGGGTCCGCCAACGCCCTGGGGTGGAGCGGCTCGTGGGCGATTGGAGAAAACGGCACTGCGACCCAACTGCGCAGTGCCGTTTTCTTTGTCGTGTGTAGCTGATTGGGCTCGGGTCGCCAACCGGCTTGGTTGCTTGGCAAGCACTGTGATCGGTATCCATTGTGACCGGCAAGAATTTCCTCAGTAGTGCAAACGAAGCAGTAGTGCAAACCCAGACAAAAGCCGCTCAAGCACATGGCTCAAGCGGCTGAGTGGAGATCTTCTCTTTTGTCGGTTGATGGACGCTCGAAACGCCAACAGCGGTCAATGGACGCCAGCTACGCACTCGCTTTGGCAGCCATAAAGTTCACCCATCTCGCGGCCAGCCCCGCAATCGAACTGTTGGCATTGCTTTCATCGGATCGGCACTGTTTCAATTGCGCCGCGATGTCGTGGTGTCCCAGCTCGTCCGCAAACGCGGCCGCGGTCCCATAGGCGGCCATGCCCAAATGCTCGATCCGCTGCAGGATGGCTATCAATGCCGCGTCGCGAACTCGCGGGTCGGAACCATCCGTCTTCAATGCTTTCGCTTCGTCCAGCAACTGCTTCATGGCACGGCACTCGTGGTCATCGGGCTCGATGCCCAGCCTGGCGAAATGCTCGCGCAAGATCTCCAAGTGCTTTTCCGCTTGGGATTCGTAACCGGCAATCTCCTTCTTCAACCATGGATCGTTGGCAATCTCGATCAACTCGGGAAGAGCGTCGACGAGTTGATTCTCGAAGCTGTAAATCTCCCTCATCTCAAACTCGAACAGGCTCTGGAGCGAATCGAATTTGGTGGCCATGTTGCACCTCCTCGAAATGGATTGGGTACGATGGGATCCCGGCCATGCCGCAAGGCATAACCGCGACCTTGAGGGCGACAAATTGCCATCCCTCCTTCTGGGTAGACTCGAGTAGGCAGGAGACGCAAAGGTGTGCGAAATCAGCACATTTGACCGCTCAGCCCACTCGATGGATTTATGAGCAAAATTCGTACCGACATTCTGTCACGTTCGGAGA
>RFIQ01000049.1 GCA_003695565.1 Planctomycetota bacterium
CACGCCGCCGGCCCAGGCCCGGCGAGCGCTCGAAGATCACATCGGTTCGGGGCGTGCCTACCAGCGGTACATCGCCATGATCGAGGCGCAGGGCGGTACGTTCCTGTCCCGGCTGGAAACCGCCGCGCCCCATGACGTCCCGTCCCCATCCGATGGTTGGGTTGCCGCCATCGACGGCACGGCGATCGGAAACACGATCATCGCCATGGGAGGTGGCCGTCGAAAATTGGGGGACCGGCTCGACCATCGCGTGGGCATTCAGTTCCTAAGCAAGATTGGCGACCCGGCGGTTGCCGGCCAGCCGCTTGCACGCGTGCTGTGCGACGATGCGGTGGCTGCCCAGCGCGCCGTCGAATCGGTCCAGCGTGCATTTGCCCTCAGCGCAACTCCCGTACCGGCCGATCGGTTGATCGTGGACGCGGAGTGACCCCGAGGGCTCGTCGCAGGCTCCTGCACACCCTCGCGGGAGCAGCCAGGTCATTCTGTGTCTGCTCCGGTCGACGCAGGTGCGAACACTTCGACACTGGTCGACCAGAAGCTCGGCAGTTCCCCCGCGCCGCCCACGGCTTCTGCGTACAGGGCCAGAAACGCGTCGGGCGGCCGCGACACCTCGACCTTCCACTTTCCATCACCGTTTGGCCGTGCACTGACTTGCCGCCAGCGGGCCTCGCGAAAATCCCGCGTTGGGGAGGTGGCCATCCATCCCCGCACGGAGTCGACCGCTCCGAGCGCAGTTACGTCGAGAACAACTTTCTGGTCCGATGGCGTTGCGAACGACCAACTCAACTCGGGGACCGGGGGGCCGCCGTGCACGCTGCGATGCAGCGCGACGACCGTCCCGATCACGCGCGCGTAATCGTCGATGCCGTGCCCCTGGTTGGGAACGTACAACAAATACTTGGGGCCGACGAGATCTTGCCAGTAGTTCTTGCACGCATCGATGGGCCAGTAACGGTCGTTGGTGCCGAAAATCAGCAGTTTCGGTTGCTGCAATTGTTGTCGGTAGGCGTAGGGGTCGACGATGGCTTGCAAACGCCGCCCCCGTTCGGTGCCGAGGTATTTCGGCAATTCCAGTTCCGTGTAATCGGCGATCTGCTCGGAGTAATCTCCCCAAGACGCCAACTGGTGTTTCATCTGAACCTCCATGTTCAGCATGTCAATGACCATCGGCGCGATGACTGTGGCCCGGGGATCGATAGCACCGGTGAGCCAGGTGGTCCACCCGCGTTTGGACGCACCGGTCACCGTGAACTCCTTGAGCTGCACCTTCCAGTGCCGTGCCGCGGCTTCGGTGGCAGCATCCATACCACGCACAGCCGCCTTCACCATCGGCAACAGCAACGGCCACGATGGGTCGGACGTTTCGACGAATTTGGCAAAGGTGGCCGCGATGATCTCGTCTTCGTATTTGCCGTCGAACATCGGTTGGAAGGGGACGAGGGTCAGCACTGCGATCACGCAATTGAACTGTCGGGCCACCGCCGACATCAATTGAGCCTCACCGCGCACCGAAACCGAGTCGGGGCCATTGGGCGGCCACTCCGGTTTCCAGCTACCCCCGGCGACCACCAACACCGCATCCTGGCTGTCCGCCGGCAAACCCGGTGGTCGAATCAGATACAAAATGTGCCGCCATGGAACTCCCTGCCAGGTTTGGGATTGCAGGTGCAATCGCAAGACCTCGCATCCGTTCATCTCGAATCGCTCGCGCAGCTCCCACGCATAGGAGTCGTCGGGAGTCGCCACGTAATCGCGCAGCGTGTTGCTGGCTGTTACCGGCTCGGCCGCCACCACGCCAGGGGCCGGGATGGCGAAGATTGACGCGACCAGCCAGGTGGCGGTCAGCAACCAATGGGGGTGCGTGGGGGGAGGGAAAGCCGATCGATGCATGTTGCACATGGAGTGGGGACCTCTGATGAAGCGGTGTCTTCGAATTGCTGTGGTGCGGAACCTCCCGCTAGGGAACATGCTACTGAGAAATGGGCTCCCCAACAATCGCGTGACCTCCGGACCCGTCGACCGGTTGGAGCTGCCGGCGGCGTCACTACTGCCCAGAGTACTTCTCGGCGAGTACTCTGGCTGAAAACTTCTGGGGGGAGGGGCAACAGCGATTCGGGCGCCATTAATCGGCGGTTTCGGCAGAGTTGGGCTAAAGGGCCTGGACGGATTGTGTCGATAAACAGGGATGTGCCATGGGGGGCATTCCACACTCGCGGTGTTCGCACTGCGCGGGATGGCGCGCTGAGTTTCTTTTGCTATCGCTCGGTCGCCGCGTCTGAAAAGGTCATTGGGAGTGCCTCCGTTTCCATTCCTTCGCAATGTATGCCGTCGCCGCCTGGTGGTTGGTTGGTGGGCCGTTTGCTTGGTGGGTGTAGCGGCCTGCCTGCCCGGGTGCGCGTTGGTCCCCGACATTCGGCGGAAACCGCAGGTCATCAATCCGTTCCCTCAGATCAAAACGGTAGCCATTCTGCCGTTCGCCAACCAGAGCGAGGAACCGACGCTGAGCGGCGAGCGGGTCGCCCTGGCCTATCTGAATGAAGTACAAGCCATTCGCGGATTCGAAGTCGTACCGTTGGGGGCGGTGAAGATCAAGTTGACCGAGTTTGGTCGGCCTTTGCGAAACGGCGCCGATTTCCAGCAGTTCGCGCAGTTCTTGGGGGTCGATGCGGTGCTGGTTGGCGCGGTAACCGATTACGATCCCTACTATCCGCCACGCATGGCTCTCAAAGTCAGTTGGTATGCCGCCAATCCCGGATTCCATCCGATTCCTCCTGGCTATGGCATTCCGTGGGGCACGAATGAGGAGCGGAAGATCCCGCGGTGGGTGCATTACGAAGCGCAACGGGCTCTGGCCGCTGAACAACTCAAAACGCAGACACCGCGATTCGATGCTGCGACCGAAACGACCGATCCGATGCCTGCGGATCCAGCCGTGACTACCGCCAGCGCCGGTACCGAGGTTTGGGGCGAGTTGGATGAATGGTTGGGGCGTAGCGGCGGTGACGATACTTCCGTCCTGACGACGGAGGAGGCGGCCCCGTCTTATCAAGATGTTGCATCGAGTCTTCCTCCCGACTGGCCCGATCCAGGCGGCTTCATCCCCGACGGGCCGTCCCCCACGCCGCCGCCCATGCGCCCGCAGCACGGCCCGATCATCTCGCACATGCGCAGTTTTAACGGTCATGACGAAGACTTCACCGAGCAGTTGGCAGAATATTTCTACTACCGGGACGACGAGCGGTTTGGTGGGTGGCAGTCCTATCTTCAACGCAGTGAAGACTTTATTCGCTTCTGCTGTTACCTTCACTTGCACGAGACGCTGATTGCGCGCGGTGGACGGGACAAAAGCCGTTTGATCTTGCGATGGCCGATCGACCGATACGTACGGTAAGTCGCAGTGCATGGATGCACATTGGCACTTCATTCATGCACGTTCGAGTAGCGACTGCCGTCGGCCAACCACGCTAATGGAAGCGATTGCTTTGGGAGAGGCCCCTTCCATTCGGACTCGGGGGCCGCGGCAGGAATACTCGTCTGGCTAGCGACCCCAGCCTCGCTAGCGTTCGCACGACCAGCCGCCAATCCGCTGAATTCCAATGACCCTGCGGCGGATTGGCGGCCTCTGCGAACCATCGATATCGGCAACCGCGCTCGGCAGGAGGGATGGGCGAATGGATAACGACGTGAATGTGTTGGCATTGGTCAAGGGGGATCAACGTTATGTGTTCCTGTACGACGATGCCAATCGGGTAGAAACGCTGCGGACCCTGGGACGCTTTGCAGCCAATCCCGAACTCGACTTTACGTGGCACGACGCCGCATTTCTTAGCCAGCAAATCCGCGACCTGGCATACCGGAGCGAGAAACAGCGGCAGGCGCGGCAGCGGCTGCAACGACGGTTTTCGTTCAGCCACAACGAAGACTTGCTGTAAGCGCCCTCGGCGCGGCGGTTCACCCGTGGACGCTAGCGCGGACTCCCGCAAACGTAAATCGATCAGGCCCCACCGATGCATCGGCATGTCGCCCAGTACCTGGCGTACCTCAGCACCGAACGCAACGCGTCGGAGTTGACGGTCAAGTCCTACCGCGAGGATTTGATCGATCTGGCCGATTACCTGCAGGAGGAATTGGGAGAGGGGATCACTCCCGACCGAGTGACCCCGCGCGATCTGCGGGGTTACGCCAGCGCGCTGCACGACGCGGGATATGCCCCGGCCAGCATTAGCAGGAAGCTGGCCTCGCTACGGAGTTTCTACCGCTATGCCCAACGCCAGGGATGGTGCGAGACGAACCCGGCCAAGCCGCTGCGGAATCCTCGGGCGCGGCGCAAGCTGCCCCACTTCCTGACCGATCGGGAGGTGCAGCGACTGCTGGATGCTCCCGCCTTGGACACGACGCAGGGGGTGCGCGATCGGGCGATATTGGAGACGATGTACTCGGCCGGTTTGCGCGTCAGCGAAGTCGTCAATCTCAATGAGGGGGACTTGGATCTGCACGAGGGGATCGCTCGGATTCGAGGTAAGGGACGCAAGGAGCGGCTGGCGCCGCTGGGCAGTTTCGCCGTCGATGCGTTGCGAAACTATTTTCGCGTCCGTACGGTCTCTCCACAGGAACCCGCCGGCCGAGCCGCCCCCGTGTTTCTCAATCGATTCGGACGCCGGCTGACGACGCGCAGCGTGGGTCGCATGTTGGAGAAGTACATCCAACTCTCGGGGCTCGACACCCGCACCAGCCCGCATACGCTGCGGCACAGCTTCGCAACTCATCTGCTCAATCGCGGAGCGGACATTCGCAGCGTGCAGGAACTGCTGGGCCACAAGAGCTTGATCACCACGCAGATCTATACTCATTTGAGCACGGCCAACTTGCGGGACGTGTACCAGCGTGCCCATCCTCGCGCTCGCGCGTAGACGGCAAGTGCCTCGGTGAATGGCCGTCGCGTCGGACCACACGCTGGCCGCCTCGGTCGACGCGCATCCAAACAGGTTAGCGCTGGTCCAATGAGGGGAAACGGTTCCGGTAACGCAACCGCTCCCATAACGTGGCGTGCCGCAGCCGAGGGTCGTTCTTGGGAATCCGGTGTTCTTTCCCGCGGCGGGTTTTCAGCAACAGCGTGCCATCCGGATTCACTTCCGCTACCACCCAGTATTTCTCCACGATGTAGCTGTAATCGTCTCCCTTGGGAGAAGCGGCGATGTCCCGCGCACGGGGGCCGGGGGAGGGACTGTGTTTGTCCTTGGAGAAAACGACTTTATCGCCCACTTTGGCCGCCCGAATCGCCATGTTCGAAATCCTTTCGACAGCCTCCGTTAAGCATTCTCTCGGCGCGCCATCTCGTCGCGCAGTTTGGCAGCCAGCTCGTACTGTTCCCTGGCCACCGCCTCGGCCAGTTGATCCTCCAGCGTCTTGCCAATCTGGAAGTCGTTGCGAATCGTTTCCCGCAAATGCTTCAATCGGTCGACCAGTTCATCAGATTCGTATTCCGATTCCCATCCCATGTCAGCATAGTTCTCGGCGATGCGCAACAAAGCATCATCGATTTCTCGAATCGCGACTTGGGGAAGCGATTGTTCGATGGCGTGCAGCGCAGCAGCTTGTGCCCGCTGGAACAGAACCAGCGCCCGGTGCTGTTCATGCTGCATGGTCCATTCTTCGCAGGGCGAGTGATCGCGGCACAAGTCCATTAAAGCCAGCGTATGGTCGGCGTCGCGCATGGCCTGTTCGTAGCGCTGCAACCGGAGCCAGGCCATGCGCCGGTGATAGAACTGCATGAACTCGCGTTCAATCTCGTAGCACAGGTCGTCGTCGAACTCGAAATCCGGATCCTCGACCTCGCGTTGGCTGAGCCAATCCAGCAGGGTCGGATATCCCTCAGGTCGCGCGCCATCGGGCCGTCCCGAGGTTTCCATTTGCAACACTCCCAGATCGACGCGCATTTGAAGCAAGTCACGGCCATCGCGGCCTTTGACCAATCGCACCACCGCTTCGTCCGGGTCGTAGGGCCATTCCTGCAGCAAGAAGTCCAAATGACGTCCAGCGCTCATGGCAACACCTCTCGAAATAAAACTAGGCAACCGAGCCCGCTCCTTCACGATGGTTCCAACCGAATCAATCAACGTCCACGTCCCGCCATCCGCCCGCCCACGTCCGCTCGATAACACCGAGGCGGCACGACGTCATCTTGCCCTCGACCGGCTAGGCCGGGACGTCCGCCGGGCGGAAAATTGCGGAGGTTGTCGGCGTTGGTTTTCCGCGAGGGACTCGCGGGCGACACTACGCTGTTCCGCGAGGGACTCGCGG
>RFIQ01000505.1 GCA_003695565.1 Planctomycetota bacterium
AGGATACACCGGTCTCCCGATTTACCTTTGCCGAAGCAATGCAGTATGCCGAGAGAATTGGCGCCCGGCTCATCGATTATGAAGAGTACTGTTTCATAGCCACCAATCGCGGCTCATCCAACGTTCCATGGGACGCGTCGACGGGCCCAGGACAGCTTGAGAATGTTTGGAAGATCGCGCCGGTGCGGTACTATGATTTTGATCAGACACTTCCGGAGACCGCCGACGGACCGATCTTTGGCCTCTTTTCCAATGTCCCCGAGCTGACCGGCACTACCATTGTCCTGGATGCCCTCACGCAGGCCGGTGTTAAGGGCCAGCAGGATTCAGTTGTCATCGTCGGGCAACCCATCTCTCTCATGGGCGCGCTCCCCACGTCGCCGGAATTGCCGTTGCAAGCACGGCAATTCGGCTCCAAAGCGACTGAAGGGTTCTTTACTACTTCCTACCCAATCGGGCTGCGCTGCGCGCGCAGCGCTCAACCGCGGTTCCTCGATCTGGACCACGTTCAGCAGTAGCGCCGTAGCCGTGGCATTTGAAATCAGTTGTGCGGCGTCAGGGTTTGTGTGCGCACGTCCGGGCGCCCACGCAGACCAGCATTATTGCGTGGCCCCCATCCCCATCAAGGTAACCGTGAAATCTTGCGAACCAAACGTCAACGTGTTATCGACCAAGGTCCCTACGTTGGTAGTTGGATTGGTCGAAGGATCGACTTCTTGGCCAAACTCGACAATGACGTCCATCTCGTTGTCAGGCGCACCAACCGTGGTAGTCTTGCCTTTCAAGCGCATGCTGATCACGACGAATGTCTTCTCGCCCGCTTTGATGATTCTCTTGGCAGGTCCTAAATAACTGCTGGCTCCCCGGCCGAACGGAACCAGGATATCTGTGCTCGGGTTGGCAAAAGTTTGTTGCGTTAGCGGAGCCTCCCCGACCACCTCGGACTCTTGATTCAGCGAGGGCCCACCGCTCGTCCCCGGGTCGCCACCCTCCGATGGGTCGGGCTCGTCGCAATTGCACCCCGACGTTCCATCACATCCGGTATCGATCTGAGACATGTATCGCTGCACGCCTGGCAACATCTGGCCGGTGGGGCAATCCATTTCCTGATAGAAGTAGCTGCCGTTGAATTCGGCGACCAGGTATTCAGGGCACGCCGTCGTTCCTTCCTCTTCGCCACCGCCAGGCTCGGCCCCGGCCCCGGGACCCACCTGTGCCCAACTGGGCGTGGCGGCCAACAAAGCTGCAAAAACACATAAATGCACAGCATGCCGCATGAGAATCTCCTCGCTGTAGGGTTCGACAGAATCGTGTACCGCATACTAATCGACACAGATCGGCAGCAATGCGGCTTCTGCAAGGATCGAAGTAGATTCCCGATAGTATCTCAATGGGAATCCCCCCAAGTGCGGAACTGATGGCAGCCGCTGTAAAGCGGCAGGCAATTCGAGGGGGCTGCAGCCGCGCTACGCGAGGATGTCGTGGATGACGTGGCCGTAGTCGCGCTCCAGCCGCTGATGGCCGGGCACGTGCAGGCGCCGCGAGTCCAACCCGAGCTGGTGCAGCAGCGTGGCGTGAATGTCCGTCACATAATGGGGACTCTCCACCGCGTGAAAACCGATTTCGTCGGTTGCTCCGTGGACCATTCCGCCCCGAATCCCGCCTCCCGCCATCCATACGCTGAATCCAAACGGATGGTGGTCGCGACCGTTGCCCCCCTGCGAACCGGGCGTTCGACCGAATTCGGTAGCAAACACCACGATTGTCGAATCGAGCATCCCTCGTTGCTTCAGGTCCCGTAGCAGGCCCGCGATCGGTCGATCCACTTGCCGAGCCAGCTCCGTGTGCTTCTGCTTCAGGTTCGAATGCTGATCCCAGGCCCCAGCCGCTCCCCCACCATGCATGATCTGGATAAAGCGCACGCCGCGTTCCACGAATCGGCGAGCCGCCAACAATTGTTGCCCAAACTCGCGGGTAGCGTCCTGGTCGAGCCCATACAGCCGCTGAGTCGATTCGGTCTCGTCCGAGAACTTCACGATTTCTGGGACGCTCGTTTGCATGCGGAATGCCAATTCGTAACTCTTCAACCGGGCTTCCAACCGCTCGTCGCCGGGATACAGGCTGCCATCCAACCGATTCAGGGTGTGTACCAGGTCGAAAACGCGTCGCTGTTCACCGCCCGTCATGTCCCCCTCGGGACGGGCGTAGGCCAGAGGGGTCTGCGGATCGATTTTCAATTGCACCGCATCGTAGGCTGGACCGAGATAATGTCCATCGCGCCGATCGAAATAGCGGGGGCCCATGCCGATAAACTGCGGCAGATTCTCATTCAATGATCCCAATCCGTAGGTGACCCAGGCACCGATAGTCGGCACGCGGGGTTCGAGCATGTGCCGACCGGAGTGGAATTGCACCTGAGCGCCATGGTTATCGTCCGTGGTCCACATCGATCGAATCACGGCGATGTCATCGACGCAGCCGCCGATGTGCGGAAACAGATGGCTCACTTCGATACCCGACTGGCCCCACTTGCGGAAACCGACTTGCAACGGGTAGAGGACGTTGCGCTGCTGGCCATTCGCGTCGTTCACCACGACCACACGGACCTTCTTGAGCCGCTCCGGATTTTGCACATCGGCGAAAGGTGTACTGGCGATCGTCTTTCCAGCGTATCGATTCAGGGCCGGTTTGGGATCGAAACTCTCCAGGTGACTCACACCACCGCGCATAAACAGCCAGATGACGCTGCGGGCACGAGGCGAGAAGTGAGGTCCACCTCCGGGGCCACTACCCGGTGCGAAGTCCGAGGAATCAGCCTTACCAGCCGATTCGGAGGGGCCGGCCGGCGCGTCTTGGGCCAACAGATTTGCCAGTGCCAGGCCGCCCACCCCGCGGCTCATCTGACCCAGGAAATAGCGTCGGCCAACGGCAGGCGATACGGCATTATCGAATGGTGATGAAGTCATTGTGATTGACCAGTGCGTGCACCAGGAGCATAGCATTGCGTGGGGAAAAGGCAGCATGTGCCAGTCGGGCGGTACCATGGCCATCCGGCGTTTCGGCGCGAGCCGCAGCATTCGTCTCCGCAGGGTCCGACCGCAGGAAATCCTCGCAGGCCTGCAACTCCTCTGCCGTGGGAGGGCGGCCCAGCAATCGGAAAAAGGCCAACTGCGCGAACTGGGCGGGAGAATCGGCTTCCTCGATCCAGCCATCAGCCATGCTGGTAACACACTCCGCCACCATGTCGGCGTTGACCATCGCCAGCGCCTGCTGCGGCACAATGTTCCGTTCTCGACGATAACATTGCAAATGATCGGGATGATCAAACAAGCTCAAGAAGGGATGCTCGTCGTCGCGCGAGTGACGGTAAAACAAGCTGCGGCGATGACTGTCCGATCCAACCGATAAACTGGGACCACCCAGTGCGAGGTCGAGCTTGCCGGCCAACGCCAGCAGACTGTCCCGCACAACCTCCGATTCCATGCGGCGAACGTGCATCCGCCACAGGTACTTGTTCTGGGGATCGAATGCCAACGTGCGGGGATCCGCGCCCAGATTGGAACAACTGCGCCGATATGCTGCCGAGGTCACGATCAATCGGTGCAGGTGTTTCAGACTCCACCCCGACTCGACCAGCTCGGTAGCCAGGAAATCCAGTACATCCGCATGCAACGGTTCGGGAGCTCGCAATCCGAAGTCGAACACGCTCTCGACCAGCGGCTCGCCAAAGTGGCGCATCCAGACATGATTCACGCACACTCGAGCCGTCAGAGGGTTATCGCTACTGACAATCCACTGCGCCAAGGCCAGGCGGCGCCCGGTGGTCTGCGAGGGATATACCGTGGGGTAGTCTTCCTGCTTGTGGGCCGGCGACTCGAGCGCTTTGCGACTGACCCGCAGCGGCTGGTAGGGCCGTTTCCCGAGTTCGGCGTCGCGCAGTGCCTGGCCAGCCGAAGCCAGTCTCTTCTCGGCCGCAGCGACCTGCTTGGGATCCGGTTGGGTCGCCTCCTGCAGCTCGGCCAATGCCAACTCCGCATCCGCCACCGCGGCCAGCGCTTGGAGACGCGAAGCCTCCCGCCGCATATCGGACAGCGTTTCTGCCGTTACACCCCCATCGACGACCGATCGCTCCACCTGCAGGGCCGCGCGCACCGCCGCCAGGTGCGACTCGGCGGCGCGCAGTCGCAGTTCGGCCATCGCCGACCCGTCCACGGTTCCTCCTGACGTTTCGCCGGGCGGGCTCGAGGCCGATTCATTCTCGAGTTCGTCCTCACGCGTCACCCGCTCGACTTTCTGAACCGACTTGGCTGCCTGGCGAGCCGCGGCCAACCGGGCCTGGGCCACCGCCAGCAAGTCCTGCTGGACGTACGGCCGAGCCGCTGGGGCAAAAGCACCGTGCGGCAACGCAATCGACCGGATGGGTGGTTGAAACCCAGCGAACAAGGCCGGCACACCCGGCTCGATCGTCCGGCTCTTGTCCGGCGACAGGGGATCGCCCCGTACGTGCAAATAGGTGGGTGCGTCCAAGTGGTCATCGAACACGCGGGGCAGACCGTCGACATCCAGATCCGATTGGCCAGGGACTGGGTCCAAACGCACCTGATGCGGTTCGAAAATGGCCCGCATTCGATAGTAGTCCATCTGCGTGATAGGATCGTACTTGTGATCGTGGCACTTGGCGCAGTTGAGCGTTAACCCCAGAAATGCTTTGGCCGTGTGCTCCAACGTGTTGTCCAACCAAGTCGTGCGGTTGAACAAATAGTAGTTGCGCGCCAGGAATCCCGTGGCGCGGATGGCGTCCAGATCCTCGGGCGCCGCTTCGTCCGCAGCCAACATCTCCACGATCATCCGATCGTAACCTTTGTCCGCATTGAGCGATTCGACGATCCAGTCTCGCCAGTGCCAGAGATGATGTTGGCTGTACCGCAGTTGAGCGTTTAATCCGTAGCCGTCGCTGTACCGCCAAATGTCCATCCAGTGACGCGCCCAGCGCACCCCGTACTGCGGGCTGGCCAACAGCGCATCGACGATCTCCTCGTAAGGCCGCGGATCGCGCAGTTGACGGGCCGTCGGCGGCAGGCCCAACAGATCCAGGTACAAGCGCCGCAGCAACAGCGTTCGCGGAGCCTGCGCCTGAGCCGCCAGATTGTAATGCCGCAGGCGACGGTCGATCAGTCCATCCAGGGAATCCGGCAGCAGCGGATCCCGTTGGCTGGGGCGGCGAATCGGCTGGAATGCCCAATGATCTGTGGGGCTGGCAAGCACGGGCTCTTCGGGCGCCTCGGCCCCCGCCGCGATCCATGCGTGCAACAGCCGGTACTCCCGGGCAGTCACGCGCGTCCCCTCGCCGCGAGGAGGCATCTGCGCATCGTCTTCGGCCAACACCCGCCGCAGCAGCTCGCTGGCATCCGGATCCCCGGGGACGACGACGCCAGCGGTTACCATCGAGGTCCGCGCGTCCAATCGCAAATCACTCTCCTGCTTCAGCACGCCATGGCACGACCAGCATTTTTCTCGCAACAACGGCCGAATGTCCCGGGCATAGTCGACACCCCATGCCACTGGGCAGCAAATCAGCACGGCGTAAACTGATGCCCATGCGCGGATCGAGAATACTTGCATGCTAAGACCTGTCGTTCATTGCCGGTCGAGGACCTGGCCCCGGTCAGGAAACGACTGGGGGAGAAGGTGCCTGCGAGGTGGGCTGGACCAGGGGGGGAGGTTCTATTGTAGCGGTTCGACGCCACTGAAACAAAACAAGAACAATCGATGGCTTCCCCGCCAAGAACGCCAGCCCAGTGCACCGTCGAGTTTTGGTACTAGGGTAGCCGCGTTCGTCGGGGCAGCTTTCAGCTTGCCAGGCAGGCATGGTGACGCGCGCCACGCAGGATGCGCATCCCACTTGCTAGACTTGACAGACCACCCTGTCCGATCCAGTACCGGCCGATGGCACCGACCAGGCATCAATTCTCTCGGGGGAAGGCCAACATGAAAGAACGAACGCTGACATCCAGCCAGCAACAGATCGTACAGATGGTGGCGCAAATCGTAGCAGAGAGGATGACCGGTCAGCAGGCCGGACATGGGCTGGATCACGTCCGGCGTGTGGTGGGCCTGGCCCGGTACATCCATCAGCGGGAAGGTCGTGGCAGTCGATTGATCATCGAACTGGCCGCCTGGGTGCATGACGTGGGAGATGCCAAATTGCACGACGGTACCGAGCGAAGTGAAGAACTGGTCGACGACATCTTGCAGCGAGCGGGCGTCGATCGAACGACCTCCGCAGCCATAATGCACATCGTGCAAAACATGTCGTTCCGCCATCGGGCAATCGCACAGCCGCTTTCCATCGAGGGGCAGATCGTCCAGGATGCCGATCGCCTGGATGCGTTGGGAGCGATCGGCATCGTCCGAACGGTCGAGTACGGGGCCGCGCGGGGACAACCCTTCCACGTATTTCCCGGCGAATCTGACGGAGGACCAACCGGGCGACAGCACTTCTTTGACAAATTGTTGCACCTCGTCCAATCGATGCACACCGAGACGGCGCGGGAGTTGGGAGCTCAACGGGAACAGTTCATGCGGTCGTTCCTGGCGCAGTTCGACCAGGAGTGGTCATTCGGCCAATCCGCTTGGGGTCAACGCTCGTAGCCGGCGGGCCGGCGCGATGACTCCCCTCAGTCCATATACCGGTTGATCAAGTTTTCCAGCATTTCCTGGCGACCGCTCTGGTTGGGAGCGATCTCGCCCTTTTCCAGCATGTAGGCTTCCAGTTCGGTCAACGTCGCTTGGCCGGCTTCCACCTTGCGCCCCAACTCGCCATCCCAACTGCTGTAACGCTGCTGCACGAAGGCGTCCAGTTCGCCCTCGGCACGAATCGCTGCAGCGATCTTCAACCCGCGGGCGAAGGCATCCATTCCACCGATATGAGCATAGAACAAGTCGATCGGCTCAAAGCTCTCGCGGCGGACTTTGGCATCAAAATTCACTCCGCCGGGGGCCAGCCCACCATGTTTCAAGATCATCAACATGCACTGGGTCGTCAGATAGTAGTTCGTGGGGAACTGATCCGTGTCCCAGCCCAACAAAAGGTCGCCGGTGTTCGCATCGATCGAACCCAGGGCCCCTTGGTGCCCGGCGTAATCGAGCTCGTGCATCATTTCATGCCCGGCCAGCGTGGCATGGTTCGTTTCGATATTCAACTTGAAATGCGGCAACAGATCGTAGGCCCTTAGAAAATTCAGGCAAGCCGCCGCGTCCGA
>RFIQ01000506.1 GCA_003695565.1 Planctomycetota bacterium
GGGCAGGAGGAATGATGCTGTGGCCCCTGTTCGGCGCAACCAATCAATTGTTGGCGGGGCTGGCATTGATGGTGGCCACGTTTTACCTTTGGCGACGCAACAAGACGATTGCCTTTCTGGCCATTCCCACGCTGGTCATGATGCTCATGCCCTGTTGGGCGATGACTTACAACCTGATCTTCGATTGGATCCCGGGTGGAAATTGGTTGTTGATTGGTTTCGGTACCGGCATCTTGGCTTTGCAGGTGTGGATCTTCGTGGAAGGCCTGCTGATTTGGAACCGGGTGCGCGGAGTGCTCGAACCCGAGCTCCCGCCGTTGCCGGCCGAAGTCCCCGTTTCGGCCTGAATCCTGCCGACTTGAACAATGCAATAGACCTGCCACCATTGGGATAACGATCCCTGTCTGCAGGGGAGGGAACCCGAGTCGGTTCCGCAAGGGTTATGGCGCTACAACCTGGACCGCGTCTTGCATTTCAGCGGCGGCGTCCTATGCTATATCCGCACAATTCTGCCCCATGCGGTTACCGGATTTGGGGAGTTGCGGGGCAGGTGATGGACGCCGTAGCAAGACGCGCCGGCGGACGGGCTTCCCCAGTTGTGAATCGATCGCGAGACATTTGCGGCTTGAGCCCCTTTGGGGTGGCCGAGGCGTGGGGGTGAGCAACGCGAACCTGAGTTGGGTGCGCGGTGCCCTGCGCGGTTTTCTTGCCCGTGGGCGAGGGCTATCGAGTTCTCGGCAGGTTTATGAGCCACCTACTGCTGTACTATCAGCGTCCCGAACCAGCGACGTGGGTATTCCTCTCGTCGTTCTTGATGGTCAGCGTCTATTTCGTGTTCCACCGCTTCTTTTGCATCCGCAACTTGGATGTCCTGTTGCTATTATCCTTGTCGCCGGGACTGATGATGGTCTACGAGGGGCGACGGATGCAGTCGGGGGCGACCGAGAGCGTTTCGCAACAGCGGTTGGCGGACGAAGCGGGCGGTTCCGAACGGTGGTACGCGGTGGTTTTTCAGGGCCGGACGCCATCGGCCGGTGCGGCGTCCGAGCAGCCGGCCGAGCGCGGCGAAGACGACCAGGTCCAGGGGGGTTACCCGGCTGAGATTTCGCGCCGAGCGGAAGGCGAACGGCTCGAATTCTATGGATTCATCGCGCTGTTAACCGCATGCGCCCTCCTGTTGATCCGCATGCTGGTCGACCCGGCACTGGTGCGCCGCCCCTTGCTCGACCCGAACCTTTCCATCGGCGGATTGACGTTTATCGGCGGGGCGCTGTTTCTGTTCCTGATGGCCAATGTGATCACCAGCACCCCAGAGCAGAACGCGACCGGCCCCCGCCTGGGACCTGGGTATCCGCTACTCGGCATGCTGCCAGAATTACCCACTACGCCCGACAAGGAAAGCCAGGTTTGGCCACCGGTGGCTCCGTCGCAAAGTCCCTGGTTATCCAACCTCGCGCGGGCCTTGGCCATCGTGTCCAATTTCCTCATTGTGGCCGGAATGGTGTGCGTGGGGTATTGGCATTTCGCCAACATTCGCACCGGGGTGGGATGTGCCGTCATGTATCTGATGTTGCCCTATACGGCGCAAATGACGGGGAATCTGGAACATACTGTGCCTGCAGCGTTTCTGGTGCTATCGGTTCTCGCTTATCGACTCCCCATGCTTGCCGGTGCCATGCTGGGGATGGCGGCAGGCTTGGTCTACTACCCGATTTTCCTCCTTCCGCTGTGGTTCAGCTTCTATTGGTATCGCGGTGTATCGCGGTTCAGCATCGGATTGGCCAGCAGCATCCTGGTGCTTATCGGATTGTTGTTCCTGCAAGGTTGGGATGCTCTGGACGAACACTTGCGACAGATGTTTGGATTGTGGCTGCCGCGCATGGAGGGACTGGAAGGCATCTGGGCGGACGGGCGCATTCCCACCGACTTCCGACTGCCGGTCTTGGTCGGGTGCATTTTGTTGAGCGCAAGCTATGCGTTCTGGCCGGGGCGAAAAAATCTGGGCACGTTGATGAGCGGCACTGCGGCAATCATGCTGGCGGTTCAGTTCTGGCACGGGTATGGCGGAGGATTGTACATGGCCTGGTTCCTTCCTCTGACCATTACGACTATGTTTCGGCCCAATCTGGATGACCGCATCGCGCAAAACGTCGTTCGCAACATTCGGCGCAACGGGCGCACCGCCGTATCGGCAAACGGAACTGCGGCTGCCGCGTGACGGAATGAAATCCCAGTAGCAGACACGCTTCCGGCGTGGCTCCGCCTCCAGGTTGCGACTCGCGTCTCTAGCGAGGAAGTGTCTGTTGCCCGTCCGTCGACTGCCAGCTTACCCACGGCGGGATCAGACCGAAAATGCGCGGGTGCTCAGGCGGCGGATCGAGCCAGATGGGGACGCTCGATCAACCGGCCCTCGACCACTTCATACACGCGATCGGCGAGCTCCAGCAGCTTTTCACGGTGGGTAATGATCAGCATCGTGCGTTCCCCTCGGTGCAGGGCCAGCGACTCACGGATCAACTGCTCACTTTGCATATCGATTTGGCTGGTCGCTTCGTCCAGAATCAAGATTTCCGGGTTGCACAACAGCGCGCGAGCCAACGCAATCCGCTGCCGTTGGCCGCCGCTCAACCGCGAACCGTTTTCGCCCACCCAGGTATTGTAGCCCTCCGGCAGCACGTTGACGATGAAATCGTGCGCATGCGCTTGACGTGCCGCGGCGAAAACCTCCTCGTCTGTAGCGTCTGGCCGGCCATAACGGATGTTGAAGGCCACACTCTCATTGAACAACTCGGTGTTTTGGTTGACCAGCGCCATTCTGCGACGGATATCCTCCACTCGCATATCCCGGAAATCGATTCCATCGAAGGCCAAACGGCCGCGCAACGGATCGTAGAAACGTCCCAACAGGTGAATCAACGTCGATTTCCCACTGCCGTTGTGCCCAATGATCGCGACAGTCGAACCATAGGGGATCTCCAAACAAACGTCGCGCAGAATCAGCTGGTCCGGTTGGTATCCGAAATCAACGTCTTCGATCGTCAAGATGCGGTGGGGCGAATCGACGTGCTGCGGTTCGGCAGGATCGGTAATGCGGTGTTCGATATCGAGCAGCGGAAACAGCCCATCGGCGGCCATCGCCCCAGCGTAGATGGAGGAATAGACGGCAGACAACTTGCGCAATGGATCGCTGATTCCGATGAGCATTCCGAAGAACACCAGCAGGGCAGATACGCTCAAGGGTTCATCGGTGATGGGAATCCCCAGAAGGGAAGTTTCTTGATACAGCACCAAATAGGCTCCACCAACGACGGTGGTTCCCAGCATGGCCAGCCCCAGAAACTCGATGATCGGTTTGGACAAACTGCTGTAAAAAACGAATTTCAACCCAATATCGCGAATCGCCTTGGTAGACTGTCCAAACCGCTCCGACTCCCTTTTCTCCATTCGGAAGATCTGCACCGTATTGATGTTGGCCAGTGCTTCCAGCATCACTGCGTTGTAGTGTCCGGCCTTTTCCAATTGGCCTCGTGAGACCGCCTTCAACCGCTTGGTTACCAGGTACAGCAGTCCGCCGACCAGCGGCGCCGCGACGACGCTGAGCAGCAGCAACCGCCAGCAGATCAGCCCTGCGCCGACCAGGCAGGAAATGATTTTCAGTGGCTCTCGCAACAACGCTCCCATGGCTGCCATCAAGCCATTGGTCAGCATATCCGTGGTTTGCGTGATGTTCGTGGCAAAGCCGCTGACCCCAAAATTGGAGAACGTCCCGCGATCCATCGCCAGAGCTTTGTCGAAGATCTGCATACGGATGGTGCGCGAGATATTCAGCGCCACGCGCCCCACCAGCACTTCATTGGTGATCAGGAAGATGTGTTTGACTAGGGTTGAGACGATCAAAGCCGCCATGATCAGTGCAATGGTTTGAAACGGATCGCTGGGAACGAATCGCTTGATCCATGGCTCGGTTCGCTGATAACTGGCCAGCTTGACGGCAAACTGCTCCTTCTGCGACTCGGCATCGGCCAAGGTCATCTGCAGTTGACGTTGCCTGGCGGCAGAGACGCCCTCCGCGTACATTTGGCGGCGGAGGTCGGCCACGTACGCCTCCAAGCGCTGGACCTCCTGCCGGTTCCGCTCGATTTCATCGTCGACCCACTCGTGCATGGATTTACCATGGATCGTGACCTCCAGGACTGGATAGAACGCGCCGATGTTCGCTCCCCATAAGGCGGCTACGGCAAAGGAACAAAAGGTGGCTAAAGCGATGCTGGGCCAGAACCTGGCTGCCAGTTTCAGTGCGCGAAAGAAGTTCTTCATGGTTGATCGTCGCTTACCATCCGTGTCGCAAACGTCCGGGTCTGTTGTCGACTTCAGAAGTCGCATCGGCCGCAGGCCTGACCGCCGTATCTCCTGTTGGTAGGTGGAGGAATAACTTAATCGTACTGACTGCGTAAAGGGCAGCCCCGCAGTTCCATCCCGCGCTCGACCGTCGCATGTCAAACCACGCAAGATGGACCAGATTTGCCGTTTGCGAGTTTTTTTCGGATTAAGTGAATTCTATGGATCGCGTCGGCCGATAAACCGGATGTGGTACCAGGACCCGTACGAGTCCTGATTTGCGTTCCGACCCTCCCGGCGGAACGTTTCAAGCTGAACTTGCTATGGAAGGCGCGGCAACGTGAGAAAGGTATTCGTCCTCTTGGTTGCGTGGATGGTGATCGGTTGGATTGCCGATCCGGTTTGCGGTCAGTCAACAAACCCTGGTAGGCGCCCCGGTGCCAGGGCCAGCAGGTTGTCGCCGGCCGTCGAGCGTCGGCGATCAAGCAATCCTCAACGGGTCGTTCCGGCTCGCTACGGCCCCTTGCAGGCATTTGATGATGAGGAAGTCGTGGCCCCACCCAGTGATGCTGAGATCGTCGAGGGAGAGATCCTCGACGGCGATGTCATTGTGGACGGTGAGTATTACGACGGCGAGTCCTATGATGGAGAAATCCACGTAGAGGGGAACATCGCCTGCGATAGCTGCGGCGGGCATGGCTGCGATTCCTGCGCTGCCCCGCTGGGGGAATACTGCGATAGCTGCTCAGCGCCGCGACGATTCTGCATCTGCTTCCCACTCCACGGATGGGTCCAAGCCGACTATTTGCTGTGGTGGGGACAGGGCATGAATGTTCCTCCTATGGTTACGACCAACCCCGACGGAACGGACCGGACCCAAGCCGGCGTGCTGGGTCAACCGGGGACCACCATCCTTTATGGTGGCGACCAAGTGCTCACTCGTGACATCTCGGGATGGCGCATCCGCTACGGATGGTGGTTGGACAAGTTTCCCGGCTGGGGGCTGGAAGGCGAATACACCGGCGTGGGGACTTTGACCGAAAGCTTCTTCGCGCAATCGTCCGGTTCGCCAATTCTGGCCCGGCCATTCTTCAATGCCCGAGATGGCGCCGAGGACGCGCAATTGCTTGCATTCCCCGATACCGTCACCGGCAGCATTGCAGTTGACGTTTCTACGCGCATCGACGGGGTTGCCGCACGGATTCGTAAACAACTCTGCGGCAAGTCTGGCTGCGGCTACTCCCACCTCTGTTGCACGACTGTGCCTACGGCATCGCGTTGGGACATGACGGTCGGTTACCGGTATTGGGAATTGGACGATACCCTGCTGGTCCGAGAGCAACTGCAGATGCAGGATCCCAATGATCCTGGGGACTTCGATATCACCGACCGCTTCGAGACACGCAACCAATTCAACGGTGCCGAAATCGGGTTCTTGTGGCAGGGCCGCAAAGGCCTCTGGTCGCTCGACGCAGTGATGCGGTTGGGCATCGGTAACGTGCATCAGACGGCCTGGGTCAGCGGATCGACCGCCATTGATATCAATGGCACCGTTTCGAATTTCAACAACGGCATTCTCGCCCAACGCACCAACAGCGGTACGTTCGAACAGGACCGTTTCACCATGGTTCCAGAGATCGGACTGACGCTGGGCTATCAATTGACCAAGGGGTGGCGCACCACGGCCGGGTACTCCCTGGTCTACTGGGGAAATGTGGCCCGAGCCGGAGACTTGATCGACACGGATCTGAATCCGAACTTGTTCGCTCCCGAAGTATCCCCGTTTACTGGCCCACTCCGACCTCAGTTTCAGTTCGATACTACCGATTATTGGATACAGGGTCTGAGCTTAGGAGCGGAGTACCGCTGGTAGCCGCCCAGCGAACAGTTGGATCGGCCACACCCATCAACAGAAGAGTAAGGCTCGACCGTCTACGAAGGCAGTCGAGCCTTGCGTGCATTGATAGCGTTCCAAGGAGGGGCAGCGTGATGTCAGGAATTTTCGCGCGATTCTTGCAGAGTTTTCGCCGACCGTCACCGCGTCAGCGACGGAGATTTCGTCGACTGGGTTTGGAGAGGATGGAACAGCGACGCTTGCTGGCCGGCGACCTGGGCGTGATCGAAGGGGTTGCCTACACCGACACGACGGACAATGGAGTCTTTGACGTCGGCATTGACCCGGTGCTTGGGGCCACATTCACTCTGTTTCAAGATTCGAACTCCAACGGCACATTCGACTCCGGCATCGACACGCAATTAGCACAACAAACCGTTGCGCCACCGGCCGACCCCTTGGCCAATCCCACGCCCCAGTCTGACAAATACCGTTTTGAAAACCTGGCGGATGGCACCTACTTTGTTCAGCAATCGGCCATCAGCGGACAACTCCAACGCAGCACCGAAACGGTCAAGACGATCGTTATTTCGGTAGCTGAGTCGGAAGGTGTGGCCACGCAGAACGTTGATAACTTCAACAACACGGTTACCACGCCCGATCCCTTGACGGCAGGTCCCGGCACGACGGCCAGCGACTCCTCAGCCACGGCAGCAGGCGAGGTCATGGGTGACGAACGTGACATCGTTATTACGAACGACGCCGGGAGTTTGGGAAACCTGGCAGTCGATATCGACACGGTTTCTGGCACGACGGTGATCAACAACGACGCCGGAACCTCAGGGAGCGTGGTCATCACTTATGATGGAGTCGACGGGGATGCCACGACATTGGCCCACTTGCTCGGGGGCGGACCGGGAACCAGCGTCGACTTGACCAGCAGCGGCGGAACTGCCTTCCACTTCAAGACGGGTTCCGAACCTGGCAATACGATTACCATCGATGTATTCAGTGGAAGCTCCGCCGACTTCTCGACGATCACCGCTACCATGCCGACGACGGTCGGGGCCAGCCCCACCGCCGATCTGTTCGTTCGGTTCTCGGATTTCTCGGTCGGCGGGGGCACGGGTGCCGATTTCTCGGCGGTGACCGCCATTCGCATCCAGATCAATCTGGCCTCGGCCAGCGATGCATCGTTCGATTTCGTCGGCATTGTGGCGCCGACCGTCAAGACGTCGAACCACGCCAACCTGAACCCCATGTCGATCGGCGATCTGGTATTCAGCGACTTCAACGACAACGGGCTGCTGGATACCGGCGAGACGGGCATCGCGGGTGTTCAAGTCGAACTCTACGAGGACACCAATGCCAACGGCTCGTTCGATAGCGGCACCGATACCCAAGTCGGATCTGCGGTGACCACCGATTCCAGTGGCAACTACTTGTTCGACAACCTGTTGCCTGGTGAATACATCGTGCTCATTCCCATTTCGCAGCTCAATTCAGGCGGACCATTGTTCGGCTACGTGAGCAGCTCGGCGGGCGGAGCTTATGAACCGGCTCCCGATCCGGATACCACGGTAGTGAACAACGATGACAACGGGACACTGATCAGCGGAGTAGGGGTGGCGACCACCGCAATCACGCTGGCCTCGGGCACGGAACCCACCAATGACGGTGACGCCGATGTCAACTCCGACCTGTCGGTCGACTTCGGTTTTGTCCCCCAAATCGATTTGCAAGTCACCAAGACGGCCAGCCCTTCGCCCACCGTCACCGCCGGTAATCAGCTTACTTATACCCTGGTCGTCACCAACAACGGCAATGCGCCCGCAGCGAATGTGCTGGTGACCGATGACCTGCCCAATCTCTCGCCGGATCCGCTGGTGATCGACACGATTACCACCACCGGTACTGCCACGCAGACCGGGAACCCGGCGGGAGAAATTACAGTCAGCTTCCCCAGCATTGCCGCTGGTGGTTCGGAGACGATCACCGTTGTGGTCACGGTACCGGCCGGGGCCGCAGCCGCCGCCGCGATTACCAATAGCGTAACGGTCACCGGCGACGGGAATGATACCGATCCCGCCAACAACTCGGACTCCGTCGACGTCGCCGTGGACCGGCAAGCCACGTTGACGCTGACCAAAACCGACACGCCAGATCCGGCGCCGGTCGGGTCCACTCTGACCTATGACCTCGTCGTGACCAACAACGGTCCGTCGACGGCAACCAACGTAGTGGTCAGCGATACCTTGCCGGCCGGTCTCACTTTCTCCAATGTGACCACGACCTCCGGTACGGCATCGGAATCCGGTGGCGTGGTCACCGCCAACATTGCCTCGTTGGCCCCAACGGAATCAGCCACAATCACCATCACCGCCACCATCGACCCCGGTTTCTCGGGGACCACGATCACCAACTCCGCGACGGCCGTTGCCGATGAGGCAAGTCAGGTGAACTCGCAATCCGAAACGACCATCAATCCCCAAGTCGATTTGGCGATCACCAAGACCGACAGCGCCGACCC